>UQSL01000017.1 GCA_900543705.1 uncultured Oscillospiraceae bacterium | reverse complement strand
AGTACTTCTATTTTCCTACATCAGGGGGCTTTTGTCCATTGTCCGTTTTTACTGGCCCTGTTCACATTCCGTCCCCGCACGACGGGTCTACTTTTCTGCGTTTTCAGAAAAGTAGACGGAAAACATAAACAAGGGGAACGGGGCCGCAATGTCGGTTTTCCCTTGCTTCCGTTTGGATAGACGGAAGTGCGCGGCGCCTGTGGGCGGTTTAGCTATCCCGAGAGAACTGACATCCTGAACACAATTACAAAGCTAGTTGGTCACTGAAATAAAGCGTAGAGAGCAGGAGGGGAATGCAAAGGTGAACCATCTAGCCGTTTCTGGTTGTGGTTCCCCTTTGTCTCGTCTTACTTCGAGAAAAGAAAAGACAGACCCGCGTGCAGGGGCGGCCCCCTGCATGGTAATTTGCAAAGCGAAGCTTTGCAAATAAAATGCAAGAGCCTGTTTGCATAATGGCGGACAATCCCGCATAGATTGTGACAAGCAAGGCAAATGCAAAGGAGACGAAACTATGGATGAGAGAAACCGGCCACAGCGCCACAAAAGAGGGGAGAGGCCCAAAAAAATCAGCGACGGCTTTGCCATGATGACCACCGTGCAGATCGTTGTCTGCGGCCTGCTGTTGTGCGGGCTGTTTCTCTATACCAAGATACAGCAAAACGATCCCGGAAACGTCAAAGAGACCTTTGGACAGATGACCCAGCAGGGAGATCTGCTCGGTCAGGCGGAGCAGGGCGGAAACCTTTTTGAGCAGATTTCCGGTGCCATCCGGGACTTTTTCGGAAAGCCGAGTGGAGAGGATAACGGGGTTTCAGTACGCTCTGTCGACCCAAAGAGTGAAAGCTCGGACGCCGCATCGTCTGCGGACCCAACCTCCTCCCTGCTGTCCTCAGATTCGAGCGATTCCGACCACAGCCTGTATAAGGTGCGTGGGCAAGATGCCACAGGGCAGGGCGGACAGCTGGAGGTTACTGCCGAAGAAGGGGAGCTGCTCTACCCACCGGAGGGCTACAGCCTGGCTCCGGCAGTCATCTCCCAAAAGATGATTGCCCCGGTGGAAATCAATGTCACCTCCCCCTATGGCTACCGTATCCACCCGATTACCGGGAAGACGGACTTTCACACCGGCGTCGATTTAGGTGCCGCAATGGGGACTCCGATTCGAGCGGCATTTGCCGGGACGGTGACCGAGGTTGGCGAATCGGAGATTTACGGCAACTACATTGTCGTAACCCACTCGGATACCCTTTCCACCCGCTACTGTCATTGCAGTGAGATTGTAGCCCCTCAGGGGAGCGTCATCCGGCAGTGGGAGACTATTGCGAAGGTCGGTACGACGGGTTTGTCTACCGGCCCGCACCTGCACTTTGAACTGAAGGTCGACGGGGTCAATGTCGATCCGGAACCCTTCCTTCCGGCAGGGTCCGAAGAGAAGACGGATTAATTTTCGATGAGTTTTTCTATCGGCGGCGTGCGGATTACCATTCGCTTTTTCTTTTTTGCCTTTTTATCCCTGCTGAGCATCACAGCAGGGGCGCAGATGATCTTGTCCTCCGTTCTATTCTCCCTGTTGCATGAATTCGGTCATCTTTCCGCGATGCTCTGGTTTGGCTGTAAGCCGGATGAAGTGCGGCTCGGCGCTTTTGGGATGGAGATACGGCGTGCGCCGGGTATCCAGATGTCCTACCGGCAGGAGATGATCGTCCTCCTTGCAGGCCCCACGGTTAATCTCGTCTTTTCCGCAGCCTTTATTGCCGGAGGATTTTTTTACAAAGCGGGGCTGTTTTATCCTGGCATTGTAAACCTCGTGCTCGCGGTATTCAATCTGCTCCCGGTCAGCGGGACGGACGGCGGGGAGGCGCTGTACTGCGCGCTGGTACGACGTCTTTCCCAGAGTACCGCGCATCTGCTTTGCGGTATTCTTTCCTTTGTGTTTTTTTGCGGGCTGTATACGCTCGTCTTTTTCCTCTCTCTGCGAGGAAGTTTTCCGCTTTCCCTGTTTGGAGTGCTTGTCTACCTGACGGCGATCACCCTGCTGCGCCTGCCGTCCTCCCGATAGCTTCCCGTGGAATATCCTACGCCAAATTGTGTTGAAAGAACAGGCCCGTCTTCTCAAAAGCGGTAATATCAAGACGGGGAAAAGGCTTTCCGGTTTGGTTTTGCATGAGATAAGAAAAAACATCCCGGTTCCTGATGATTGCTTTTTCAGGAACCGGGATATTCTGTAACGTTTAGGGCTATTTTGTGAGCCGGACGATCCCTTTGGCAATCAGCGGCATCAGGATACAGGCACAGACGCAGAGGACGGCAAGTATTACCCATCCATGCACGGTCAATGGAACAAGGAAGAACAGGCCGGGCAGAATGACAACCGCACCGAGAAAAGCCGCCGCCATCACTCCCCAGAGGACCCTGCGCATCAGGTTGAACGGGCGGCAGACAAAGAATAAGGTCAGCAACCCGCAAAAGCCGGTGTACAGTACCGAGAGAGTGGACATCTGCTCAAAGCCCATAGAAAACAGTGGGGAGATGAGCTGAATCGAGAGGATTCCAAGTACAATTGTCAAAGCGCCCGGGAGCGCTCTGCGCAGCACGTTTTTCAAAAAGTCCCCCTGAATGCGGTTGCGGTTCGGTTCGAGCGCAAGAAAAAAGGAGGGTACGCCAATCGTTAAAGCGCCGATCAGAGTCAACTGGATGGGAACAAACGGGTAAGATCCGCTTAAGAAAATCAGCAGGACCGAGAGCAGCAGGGAATAGATGGTTTTAACCAGGTACAGGGAGGAAGCTCGTTGGATGTTATTGATGACCCGGCGCCCCTCCATGACCGTCTGAGGCATGGAGGCAAAGTTAGAGTCGAGCAGGACGAGCTGGGAGATTTGGCGCACCGCGTCCGAACCGGAAGCCATCGCGATGCTGCAATCCGCGTCGCGCAGGGCGAGCGCGTCGTTGACGCCGTCGCCGGTCATGGCGACCGTATGCCCCTGTTTTTTCAGCGCGTGGATGAGCTGGCGCTTTTGCTGGGGCGTCACCCTGCCGAATACCGTATAGCTTTCGGCGGCTTTCTCCAGTTCCTGCTCCGTTTTGAGAGTGGAGGCGTCGACACAGCGCTGTGCTCCCTGCAATCCTGCGTTTTGTGCGACGCGGGAAACGGTCAGAGGGTTGTCGCCGGAAATCACCTTGATGTCCACGCCCTGCTCGGCAAAGAACGCAAGCGTCTGAGGGGCCTCGGGACGAATTTTGTCAGAAATCAAAAAGAGGGCGAGCGGCTCGATTTCCCCGGGCAGAGTATCGTCGCAAGCTTCTGCCGGGGTGTGGGCGAGCAGGAGAACACGGCTGCCCATTGCGGAGTGCTCCTGTACCAGGGGGGCGACTTCGGAAAAACGCTCGCGCAGGAGAAATTCCGGCGCGCCGAAATAATAGGTTCCATGCTCCGAAAAGGATACGCCGGAGTATTTCCGGGCGGAGGAAAAGGGAACGGTATGCACTGCTTTCCAGTCAGGCGTGCTGGCAAACCGTTCTTTCAGTGCTAAAAAGGTGGGGTTATCATCCTGTAAAATATGAACACAGGCGCCGGAGGCCCACTCAATTTCCTCAAGAGGGGTTCCGTTTAGAGGTAGGACGTCTGTGACCTCCATCGTCCCTTCGGTGATGGTGCCGGTCTTGTCGAGACAGAGCACATCAACGCGGGCGAGCGTCTCGATGCAGGAAAGTTCATGAACCAGGGTATTGCTCGAGGACAGGCGGATGACGCCGACTGCAAGTGCCACGCTGGTCAGCAGGACAAGCCCCTCCGGAATCATGCCGATGACGGCGGCAACGGTTTTCACGACCGAATCCGTCAGGGAGAGATGCAGGGAAAAAAAGTGCTTGCAGAAAAGCAATGCTCCAATCGGCACGATGACGAAGCTGACGAACCGAATAATTTTGTTAAGTGCCTTCATAATTTCGGAAGGATAACGCCGGGCGGCCTTGATATCCGCAGTGAGTTTTGCGGTGTAGTTTTCCGCGCCGACATGCACCACCTTAGCCTTGCAATGCCCGGAAACGATAAAGCTTCCGGACAGCAGCGCATCCCCCGGGGCCTTTCGGACGGGTTCGGCTTCCCCGGTCAGCAGGGACTCGTTAACCTCCATTTCCCTCTCCAGCACGATGCTGTCTGAACCAATCTGGTTTCCGGAGCGAAGCAGCATCACATCGTCGAGGACGAGCTCCTCCATTGGTACGGTGATTTCTTTGGAGTCCCGCAAAACATGGGCTTGCGGCTCGCTGAGCAGAGAGAGCTTTTCGACGGTTTTCTTCGCGCGGATTTCCTGTACTGTTCCGATGACGATATTGCACAGGATCACTCCGATGAACAGCAGATTGCGGTAGGAACCGACTGCGAGGACACAAAGGGCGAGCGCAAAGTTTAAAAAATTGAACAGGGTAAAGATGTTGGAGGCGATAATTTGTGCCGTCGTCTTGGAGGGAGAACGGGGCTGCACATTGACAAAACCCTCTTCCTTCCGCTGTTGTACCTGTTCGCCGGTCAATCCAGTATGGGTATTTGGTATCATCCTCTGCGGGGCTTTCTGATTGACGCCGGTGGATGGTTGTTTCATATAAAGCCTTCTTTCCGACTCTTGCTTTGTTTACCGTACCATACTTGAATTCGTGATACAAGAAAGAAAGTCTTAAGAATTGTGGGGTGACCGTGGATTTTTCCACCAGCGCGATAGGAGAAAAACACAGGTGTGAAAATTTATAATCAATATCTTGTAGGACATATTGCAATTTTCAACTACAAGTGGTATATTAGATATCATAAACTATACAAGGAAGGTGTTTAGGTCGTGTTATACAATTTTGTTACTGTTACCGGAGGAGAATTGGACGAGAAGGAAATCGGGGCCTACGTGGACCATGTCCGTTCTACTCACCCGCGCCGCACGCTCAAATCCATGGAAATCAAGGTTGACGGCGACTATGTCGATTTGTCCTATACCTTTGAACCGCTCGGCTTTGAGCGTATCCGCCGTATCACCGGGTATCTGGTCGGTACCATGGATCATTGGAACGATGCCAAACGCGCGGAAGAGCGTGACCGCGTCAAACACCTGTAAGCAGCGTTTTTGCAGAGGGAGCAAGAAATGAAACAACCCACCCCGGGTGAAACATGAGGAAAACGGATACCAGATTGGATGGTATCCGTTTTTAAGTGGACAAAGGTGCTGCGCGCCCCTCGCGGTTTCTGGAGAAAGGCCGCTTTTACTGGATATCTTGTCGGAAAGATGCTTACGCATGCCAAATATGAGCTTGTCGCCTCATCCAGAATCAATACCGGAGGATCCGCGTCCGCTGCGCGGGCAACAGCGAACAGCTGGCGGCCCTGGCTGTGTTCCGCCGTCCCCACCCGGCACGGTATGATAGCCTTCCGGGAGACTGCGGATGAATTGTCCGCATTGGCAAGTTTTGATACCCGTACGGAACGGATTGTTCAGGACGGTTTGGTTAATCTGATGCGGGGAAGAACGTCATCGCCCACAAGCTGTCCGCTATGCGAAATGCAGACTGTATCATGGTTTTGGAACACGGACGCATGATTGAGCGCGGAACCCAGGAGCAGCTAATGGAACAGCAGGGCCGGTATTACCAGCTCTACACCGGAAACGCTGTTTCGGATTGACGTAGGATAGATGCAGAACAGAGTCCTTAATGCACAAAATAGTATTGTAAAGTATAGAAAAAATATTGAGATACACAACAATTTTGTGTATAATAAAAGTGAGGAATCCTTTCTTTTCCTCAATCATCTTTTGCTCCTCCATGCCACAGTTTTGTATGGAGGAGTTTTTCTGTTTGTCCGGTAAAAAAGAAAACTGCCAGTAAAATATATACTTTGGTATAGCAATGTGATAAAATTTAAGTAGGATATCTTGAAAGGAGCAATTTTTATGACGGAATATAAAGTAGAGCGCATTAGAAATTCTCACCTATGATGAAATAAGTGATAGGTCAAAGGAGTAAAAGGGTATCTTAGTGACATCGCCCGTGGAAATTTTCAATGTAAGATTGAGAAAAAACTGATTGGCCGCAACCGCAACGTCGAAATCGAGGAAATAGGAGAATTTGCACCAACAGGTGAAAAACGCGGTAGTCGTATAATTGAGAGGGGGAAGCAACATGAAGGGAAGCATCGAATCCTTTGAAATTGGGGAAAAACACTGTCACCTCTATTTTCCGCCGAATGCAGATAGAAAACAGAACTGTGACGCGATTTATGTGCTTGATGGCGAAGAGTTTACCGCACGCCTAGAACAAATGGAATCTTTTCTTTCCTTTGAACAGTGCAGGCCTTTTTGCCTTGTCTATTTTAATCCGGTGGACTGGAACAGGGATTATTCTCCCTGGCCTACACCTGCGGTGTTTAAAAAAGGCGAGGATTTCGCAGGGAAAGCAAGCGATACACTTTCTTTTTTGACAGACGAATTGATTTTGAAAGTGGAGCAAACCTATCCCGTTTGGGATACTCCGGAACATCGAGGGATTATGGGATATTCTCTCGGAGGACTGTGTGCGCTGTGGATCATGTATGAAAGCCGGATATTCGAATTTGGGGTCTGCTGTTCTCCTTCTCTGTGGTATGATGGTTGGATGGACTATGTAAAGCAGAAAACCTTGCCAGAACATTGCCGCCTCTATCTCTCAATGGGGCAGGCGGAAGAGAAGACCCGCAACCGGCGGTTAGCAGTGATCGGCGAGGCTGTCCGAGAAATGGATCGGCAGTTTCAGCAGTACGTCCATGTGGCCCGTCATATTCTCGAATGGAATGAAGGAGGGCATTTTGGGAATATCCCGAAACGGTTCGCAAAAGGGCTGCAATGGGTCCTCGAACAATAAAAAGACCGGCCATGCGCCGGTCTTTTTCATACAGATAAAGGTGAACATCCGCATCAAGTTTGTAAAAGTACAGAAAATCCTGGCCCCTTTACAAAAGCTCTGTTACTCAATGCCTTCTAAGTTGGGACTGTTTGGCCGGCCACTGTAGGAATGGTTCACCGGCTCTAACATTCCTATGAAAACGTCACTGTTTGTTTAGTCTCTGGAAGTTTCAGATATCCCTGGTGCCTCCGGATTTTTCTTTTCGTGATGAAGAGACTGCTGTTCGTCTTTGGAAAGAGGAATATCGTAAATCTGTCCGTAGGAATTCAGCTCAGCGTCCTCCGTAACCGCAGTGGGGATTAGTCCTGTGCAGTCAGTGCTGGATGAAACCGGGAACATCTCATTGAATAACTCCATATCGCTTTCTTCATCGTAGGGATAGCCATGATTTTTTTTATCACTCATTATTTTCTCTTCCTTTCATTTATCTTTTTCTTAGTGTTAACACACACAGGCGTTTTATCCGAATTTTTTGTATCAAAGCAAAGAACCGAGGGAAATTCCCCCGGCTCTTATTCTATGGATATGGAAAGTTTCAGTTTTCTAAGTAGACCGCCCTTAAGCAGGGCGGCTGGGAATCAGCGGCAGGAATCTGCAAAGCAGTCCGAGCATCTGCTACAGCGGCAAGAACAATTTCCGTTGTTTCCATTGTCAGAATCGGCATACCTGTAAAAACTAATGGGCGCGTAGAGGTATCCGATTCTGTTATCATCGGTATTTCTATTGTCAGAATTGGAATCGGCATTCCTGTTAAATTCAATGGGCGCGTAGAGGTATCCGACAGAGATTCCGTTTCTGTTATCATCGATATTTCTATTTCTATTGTCGGAGTAATCTCCGTTGTTTCCATTGCCCGAACGGCCGCATCTACAGCCACGATTACAACGCATAGAACATTCCTCCATATCCACGGGACAAATGCATCCCGTATTGTTAGGATATGCCGCAGCCGCAAGATGTGTGTTTTTTTTGAACGCGAAACTCGACGAATTCTGAGTATCAAATACCAAAAAAGAACAAAATCCTCATCGATTCCCTTAATTTTAAGTTTATAAACGGTGCATTTTCTTTTTTTAGCCGCAAAAAGGAACAGGCAGAATCCGACAAATATGGTATCGTCTATACAGCCGTACAATTTCATTTATGTCCCGGGAACCGAGGGCTTTCATAGGCTGTCGGAAAAGATACTGTGTTATTCACCAAAAAAAGGAAGCAATTCATTTATTTTCTTACCATGATAGAATCAGGAGCCACTCCAATTTATTCTCCCAGTGTTACTGGTATGATAAAGACTGCCGAAAAAGGGGAGGATTTTCAAAATGGTTTTATTATTGTTCACATTTAAACATATGACGATGTACATGGGTTGTCAGCTCATGTATCTGAGCTTGTACCAGCCGAATATCAGGTATGCCAAACGCCTGATTGAAAGCCTACTGATTTCTGCTGTCAGCGTTGCATTGACCCACATTTTGGGAAAAATATTTCCCACTGCTTTCATCGGACTGATTACCGTGATTTTAACAGGAGTCTACCACCACTTGCGTGGACGCAGTAAATTGACGGATACTATCCTGATTCACATTGATTTGTATACTTTGTCCCTGTTTTCCAATATGGTGCTTGGAGGACTGGCATACAGTATGGTTTATGCCATCATACATACAAAGAATTATGTAATTACCGCAATTTTAAACCAAACGCTCTATATTGGGGAAATGTCGCTGGGTTGCTGGCTAACTAACAGGAGAAAGCGAAGAGAAACACGTCCGTATTGGTTTATGGCGTTTAGTATCCTGTGCTGTATGCTGATGATGTGCAATTTTGTCATTATCATGCCCTATCATTTTACAAGAATACATGCGGAACTCACTTTTATTCTGGTATCGATCGTCAGTTTTATCGTGTTGCTGGTATGGCTGCGGGAACGCTATGTAGAAAACGAGGAAAAGCATAAATTACTTGCTGAGATCAGGCAATTGAGCAGTCAGGTGCATCATTATAAGGAATTTATCCCGGCCATGAAGCGAAAATTTGATGAAAGTCTTGCTTTGATAAAAGACAGGGAGATGGACAGGGAAACAGCCAGAGAACTTCGGCCGATGCTTGATGAAATTAACAGGCTGTATGAGGAACAACTCGAAGAAAGCCGTTTGGAATTTTTGGAGGTAAACCTACTGCCAAAGACAGAGATGGTCTTTCTTGATGCGCTGCTGGAACGGTATCACGAACGGGCGAAAAAGGAGCGAATACAGTTTGGCGCCCAAGTTCTGGCCTCACCCAAGTACTTGTTGGAACACAAGCTAATTACGCAATTGAAACTTGAAGAGCTGCTTGGTGATTTGCTGACGAATGCTTTTCGGGCAGTTGAAAGAAAAGAAGAGAAACTGGAAGAATCTGTCGAGATTATATTTGGAATTTCTGACAGCGGCTTTTATGAAATCGATGTGTACGATTCCGGAGAGCCTTTTCCTGAATTTGTACTGGAACGTTTTGGAAAGCGCGGCCTGACAACGGGTGGAACCGGGGATGGAATTCCGAATATGCTGAAAATTTTACAGAAGTACGGGATTGGTCTTGTGATTGAGGAGTTTTCTCCGGAAGAATCCGGGTTTTCCAAATGCATGACACTATGTTTCGGCAGGAATTTTGAGGTGACATTAAAAACACAAAGAAATGTCAAGCTGGAAGTAGTATCTCCTCAGCAAAAAATTGGGCTTGATATATAAAGCGGTGCCGTTCCTTCAACATTGACAAAGTTTGACGTCACTATTAAAATTAAAAAAACGTGAGCGGAAGGATTTGTTCCGACTGCAAACGCTTGTCAACGTCATATGCAATCTGGCTGAAAAGGGAAGCCCTGACGAGGAAGACGGCTGAAAACACTCATTTGGTAATAACACCTATGGATTTCTTGAGCTGTGCCTTTTCTAAAGGCACAGCTTTTTTGCTGCCAGCAAACCATCAGAAATTGGCTTTTCCAGTAGAAAAGGGCTGCTCAAACTGGGGTATCTGCCGAGCTTTTGCACCGCTTACTATTGCGAAGGACGTACCGGAGACCGCTTGTCTCCGAGCATGCCGGGACAACGACGGACCCAGTGTCCAAGGCGATGGAGGTGCCGGGCATCGGTTCCTGTGTATTTATCGATACGGCGGGATTTATTGACGAGCTGACGGAACGCTCCCGCGTCCTGGTCGCGGAGGCGGTACTATACTGATGATTCTACCAGAACAATGCACAGCCTGTAACACTAAATGTTTTTTATCCCGGCTTTAGCCGGGATTTTTTTATAATCTATTCAGGATTTAATAGATTTGCTGCCAATAGGTCTGATTGAAAAGCGGGCGGGTTTCAGCTATAATAAAAAATATCTGTCCTGGAAGACAGCCAAGCGCAAAATGGCAACACGGGATGGATCCATGAAAAAGTGTTTATTTTTTAATAGGAGGAAGGCTATGGACGGCCAGCTCGAACAGATTTTAATGCAGGTACAAAAGCCGGGCCGCTATATTGGCGGCGAGGTGAACAGCGTAAAAAAAGACCTTGCAAAAATGGATATGAAATTTGCCTTCTGTTTTCCCGACACCTATGAGGTCGGGATGTCCCATCTTGGGATGAAAATCCTGTATTCCCTCATCAACTCGAGGGAGAATATGTGCTGCGAGCGAGTTTTTGCACCGTGGATTGACATGGAAGAACAGATGCGAAAACATCATATCCCGCTGTACACGCTTGAAAACCTCGAGCCGGTGGCGAATTTTGATATCATCGGTTTTACCCTGCAATACGAGATGTCTTACACCACCGTGCTCATCATGCTCGATTTGGCCGGGATTCCGGTACGCTCGAGCGAGCGGGCCGCTCTGACTCCCCTGGTCGTGGCGGGCGGCCTTTGCGCCTGTACCCCGGAGCCGCTTGCGGATTTTATCGACCTGTTCATGCTCGGCGAGGGTGAGGAGGTGATGCTCGAACTGCTTGACGTCTATTCACAGGCCAAGCGGGAGGGAATCTCCAAGACGGAGTTCCTTAAACGTGCAGCGGGCATTGAGGGAATCTATGTGCCGTCTCTGTACAAGGTGAGCTATCGCGAGGATGGGACAATCAAAGAGGTGACTCATGACCCGGCGGCCCCAGCGGTGGTCAAAAAGCGTATCATCAAGAATTTTGACGAGGCCTTCACGCCGAAAAGTTTTATCGTGCCAAACATTGAGATTGTCCATGATCGGGCGATGGTGGAGGTGTTGCGCGGCTGTATCCGCGGCTGCCGCTTCTGTCAGGCGGGCTTTATCTATCGTCCGCTTCGGGAAAAGGAGCCGGGCACCATCGACCGCGACTGCAAGAGCTTGTGCGCGACGACAGGCTACGATGAAATCTCCCTCTCCTCGCTTTCCACAAGCGACTATTCAAGACTCGAAGAACTGATGGACACCTTGCTCTCCTGGTCGGAGGAGGGGAGAGTCAACCTCTCGCTCCCATCCCTTCGGGTGGATAATTTTTCCGAGAGCCTGCTCGAAAAAATCAAGCGGGTGAGAAAGAGCGGCCTTACCTTTGCTCCGGAGGCGGGCACTCAGCGCCTGCGCGACGCCATCAACAAAAACGTCACCGAAGAAGAGGTGCTTGAAACCGCCCTGACCGCTTTTCAAGGCGGATACACCGCGATGAAGCTTTACTTCATGATCGGACTGCCGACGGAAACCTTCGATGATGTCGCAGGAATCGCGGAGCTTGCGCAAAAGGTCGTCGACACCTTCTATCATATGCCGGGCCGCCCGAAGGGCAAGGGCGTGACCGTCTCCGTCAGCGCCTCCACCTTTGTGCCAAAGCCGTTTACCCCTTTCCAGTGGGACGCGCAGGACAGCTTTGAAACGGTGCTCGAAAAACAGCATCATCTGGTTTCCAGCATTCACACCAAGAAGATAAACGCCAAGTGGCACGAGATGAAGGTCAGCCGCATCGAGGCTGTCTTTGCCAGAGGGGACAGGCGTCTTGGCGAGGTCATCTACCGCGCCTGGAAAAAGGGCTGTAAATTCGATGGCTGGGACGAGTGCTATCGCTACGATACCTGGGTTCAGACGATTTATGAGTGCGGGCTCGATCCTGATTTCTACGCCGCGCGTGTTAGGGAAAAGGATGAGATTTTCCCCTGGGACCATCTGGACTACGGCGTGGACAAGTCCTTTTTGTGGAGAGAACGCGAGAAAGCCTATGCCAGCGTGACGACACCGCACTGCCGCCAGCAGTGCGCGGGCTGCGGGGCAAACCGGCTGTTGGGAGGGCCTTGCTTTGGAAACTGTTAGAGTCTTCTATCAAAAGACCGGCCGGGGGAAGTACATCTCCCATCTGGATATCACACGTTGCATGAAACGCGCCCTGCGCCGTGCACAAATCCCGGTGTGGTATACTGAGGGGTTCAATCCTCATGTTTATATGACTTTCGCCCTGCCGATTTCTCTGGGTTTTGAGAGCCTGTGTGAGACAATGGATATCCGCCTGACTCAGCCGATGCATTTTGAGGAGATACGAGAGCGGCTGAACCTCACTTTGCCTGAGGGCCTGACGGTGACAAGGGCAGGGAAGCCTGTCAAAAAAGCCAGTGAGATTACGGATTCCCGTTATACGCTCACCGTGCGTCTGGAAGGATGCGCGCATCCGGCCGACCTGTTCGAGCAGTTTCTCGCCCAGCCGCAGATTCTGGTGACAAAGCGAACGAAACGCGGTCAAAAGCAGGTGGATCTGCGCCCGGATCTTGATGTAAAAGGGCTTCGGGAAGAGGACGGCACGCTAGTTTTGGAGGTAATGCTCCCCTCCGGAAACGAAAAGACAGTCAACCCCATGCTCGTGCTGGACGCCCTTTCGGAATATGCAAACTGCCCTCTTTGCTTCAGTTCTGTCTCCCGTACAGCTGTTTATACTGCCGATTTTGAGCTGTTTGAATGAAAATGCTTGCTTTTTGGAAAACGCTGTGGTATCATATTTAAGCATTTAATAGGTCCTGCTGCGCCCATTTGGGGTGTACAGGGGTTTGATGCCCGGCCTGAAGCTACGGCCGCGACAATCAAAGCGGGCGGTCCTCTGCCGTCAACATACGGGAATGAACGTCTGAAAAACAGGAGGAAATTAGAATGGACGCATTGAAACAGATGTCTGAAAGCTGCCTCAAAACAGAGCTGCCGAAAGTCAAAGTCGGCGATACTGTCCGGGTACACGTCAAAATCAAAGAGGGTGACAGAGAGAGAATCCAGGCTTTCGAAGGTACTGTCATTGCCAGAAAGCACGGCGGTATCGCGGAAACCTTTACTGTCCGCCGCGTCTCCTACGGCGTCGGTGTGGAAAGGGTTTTCCCGATTCACTCCCCGAACATCGAGAAGGTGGAGACCATCCGGAAAGGCCGTGTCCGCAGAAGCAAGCTCTACTACCTCAGAAACAGAGTTGGTAAGGCTGCCAAGGTTAAAGAGGCAATTCGCTAATTTCAAAATGCACTGCGAAAAAGGGACAATGATGTCCCTTTTTTTGCTATTAAATTTATTTTTTTACTTAGAACCCGCCAGGGGTTCCTTATAGTGATTTAAGGATAAGGATGGTGTACCTCCATGCAAAAGAAACCCAAGGAACGTGCAGCAAAAGAACCGTTTGACATCTTCGAACACATCGAGGTATTTACCTTTGCCATCATTGCAGTGGCGGTTCTGTTCGTCTTCATCGGCAGGCCGGTCTACGTCAGCGGCACCTCGATGTACCCGACGCTGCACAATAAGGACAATCTGATTATCTCCACTTATAACGCGGTGCTTGGACAGTCCCCGAAGGTAGGCGATGTCGTCGTCATCACCAAGCCGAACACCCGAAATGAGCCGATTATCAAGCGTGTGATTGCAACCGAAGGTCAGATGGTGGACATCGATTTTGCGACGGGGCAAGTCTATGTGGACGGACAGGCGATTGCGGAACCCTATGCGAATCTGGACGCCCTGCCCATGAAGAGCGGCAATACCTCTTTTCCGCAGATGGTCCAGCCCGGCAATGTCTTTGTCCTGGGGGACAACCGCAACCATTCGCTCGACAGCCGCTATGATGAGGTGGGCCAGGTGGATGAACGCTACGTACTCGGTACCGTCGTATACCAGCTACTTGGGAAAAATAGGTAAGGAGGGATATCATGGATGACGAACTGATAATAAACTATGACGCCCCAGTCAGCGACGTCCCGATGATTCAGTGGTTCCCCGGCCATATGGCGAAAACACGCCGGCTGATGCAGGAAAACCTGAAATATGTTGACATCGTCGTGGAGCTCACGGACGCCCGTATCCCGCTGAGCAGCCGCAATCCGGAAATCGATAAAATCGTAGGGGACAAGCCGCGGATCATCCTGCTCAATAAAAGCGATTCCGCGGATAAATCCGTCACGGCGCAGTGGCTGCGCTTTTATAAAGAGCGGGGAATCCCGGCGCTTGCGGTCGACTGCAAAAACGGGGCGGGACTCAACCAGTTTTTGCCGGCTGTCTATCAGGCGCTGAAGGAAGTCATTGCCAAACGCAAGGCAAAGGGAATGACCGCAAAGCTTTCCATGATGGTGGTAGGTGTGCCGAATGTCGGCAAATCCTCCTTTATCAACCGGATGGCAAAGTCAAGACGCGCCAAGGTGGAGGACCGTCCGGGTGTGACGCGCGGCAAACAGTGGGTCAAAATTGATGACAATTTGGATTTGCTGGACATGCCGGGCGTGCTCTGGCCGAAATTTGAGGACCGCACCGCCGGGGAAAACCTTGCGTTTACAGGCGCTGTCAAGGATGATATTTTGGATATGGCGATGCTCGCCATCCGTCTGCTGATGATTTTGCAAAAAGAGTACCCTGAAATGCTGAAAGACCGCTATAAGCTGACGGAAGATATCACCAAGCTTTCCCCCTATGCTCTGCTCGAACTCATCGGGAAAAAGCGGGGAATGCTCATCTCCGGCGGGGAGATTGATATCGAGCGCGCGGCCATCATGCTGCTGGATGAATTCCGAAGCGGAAAAATCGGACGTATCTCCCTCGAGCGCCCGGCTAGAGGTGGCACGGATGAGTAAGCTTGACGAGTTCGACGCTGCTCTGCGCTTGCAAGGATACCGCCGTATTTGCGGGGTAGATGAGGCCGGCAGGGGGCCGCTTGCCGGTCCCGTCTTTGCGGCCTGCGTGGTACTGAACCCGGAGCACCCCATCGAGGGGCTCAACGACTCAAAGAAGTTGACAGAAAAACGCCGGGAGGCGCTGTTTGGGGAAATAATCGAGCACGCGCTCGATTATTCGATTGCTGCGGCAAGCGAAGCAGAAATCGATGAGATCAACATCTTGCAGGCGACTTTCCTGGCCATGCGCCGGGCCTATGATGGTTTGACCGAACCGGCGGCGCTGGTATTGGTCGACGGAAACCGCGACCCCGGGCTTGGCTGTGAAACGCGGCTTGTGGTAAAAGGGGACGCGACGTCGGCATCGATTGCCGCGGCTTCCATTTTGGCAAAGGTCGGCCGGGACCGCTATATGCGCGAACTTGACAAACAATATCCGCAGTATGCTTTTGCCAAACACAAAGGCTACGGCACCAAGCTGCACTATGAGCGGCTTGATACCTATGGAATCAGTGAAGTGCACCGCAGAAGCTTCCTGAAACAATATCTGGAGGGGAAACGGTGAGCACGGTCAGCCGCGGGAGAATGGCGGAGGACTATGTGGCAAAGTACCTTTCTCAGCGCGGCTGTGAGATTTTGGCGCGCAATTATACCATCCGCGGCGGGGAAATCGACCTTATCGTGCGCGACGGCGGCTGTGTTGCCTTTGTTGAGGTAAAGGCGCGGGGTTCTTCCTCTTTGTATGCGCCGAGGGAAGCGGTAACAAAAACAAAACGGATGCGTCTGATTCGCACAGCGGAGGAATATCTTAAAAGGGAGCGTCCTAACGGGATGCCCCGCTTTGACGTGGTGGAACTCATCCTGCGCCCAGGCGAAGAGTTTACCGTTTTGCAGATGCATTACCTGAAAAACGCCTTTGACGCCGGTTAACGAACACCTCTCCATGGTAATAAACGATTAACTTATGAACGGAGGGATAATTATGAATTTCTTTGACTTGCACTGTGACACCCTTGTTTTCGCCCATCGCAAACAGGAGGGATTGCGGGAAAACTCGATGCATATCTCCCTGCAAAAGGGAAAATGCTTTGATAAGTGGTGTCAGACCTACGCTATCTATGTCCCGGATTCCGTGGAGGCCAATCAGGCGAAGGAGTATGTCACGGAGTATCTGGCATTTTTCCACGAGCAGATGGAGAAAAACAGCGATCTGGTTGTGAAATGTACCAATGCAGCCGAAATCGAGCAGGCGGCGCAATCCGGACGGTTCGCGGCAGTGCTCTCGATTGAAAACGGTCGGGCGTTCGGCGACGATATGAGCACCGTCGAGCGCTACTACAATGCGGGTGTGCGCATTGCCTCTTTGACCTGGAACAATGCGACACTGCTTGCAGGCGGGGCCATGACAGACGAGGGCCTGACCACGCTTGGCAGAGACGCCTTAAGCGAGATGGAGCGCGTCGGCATGGTGCTGGACGTTTCCCACGCAAGCGAGCGCACCTTTTATGAGGCAGCCGAGTGCTACTCAAAGCCGTTACTCGCGACCCATTCGAATTCCTCCGCCGTGTATCCGCACCGCAGGAATTTGACCGACGGCCAGTTTGCCGTAATTAAAGAACGCGGGGGCCTGGTGGGCCTGAACTTCTACACCGGTTTTATCAGCGATGCCGGTACTATTGACGACCTGGTGCGCCATGCGGACCATTTCCTCTCTTTGGGCGGGGAGGACATCCTCGCGATGGGCAGCGATTTCGACGGGGCGGAGATTGAACCGAACCTCGACTCGATTGACAAGGTCGAAAACCTCGCAAACGCCATGCTGCGCAAAAATTATTCCGAAACACTTGTCAACAAGATTTTTTATGACAATGCCTATCAGTTCTTTATCAGAAACGTAAAATAACCGGAGAAAAACAATTTGAAATAAAAAGGAGTGAGGCGGAAGGTTGAAGGTTTTTACCATTGCGGATTTGCATTTATCTTTGGATGCGGATAAGCCGATGGATGTGTTCCCGGGATGGGAAAACTATGTCGAGCGCATCCGGGATAACTGGAACAGGCTTATATCCGAAGAGGATACGGTCGTACTCGCGGGGGATATTTCCTGGGGAATGTCGATGGAGCAGGCGCTTTTGGATTTCCGCTTCATCGAATCGCTGCCGGGTAGTAAGCTGATTATCAAGGGCAATCACGATTACTGGTTTTCCACGGCCTCCAAGATGAGCCGATTTTTAGAGGATAACGGTTTAAAGTCGATTAAAATCCTTCATAATAACTGCGCTGAGGCAGGCAAAATCGCCGTGTGCGGCTCCCGCGGCTGGATACTTGACAGCGCGGAGGAGCATAACCATAAGGTCTATCTGCGGGAGGTAGGCAGGCTGGAGGCGTCCCTGCGCGAAGGAGCGAAAACCGGAAAAGAGCCGGTGGCGTTCATCCATTATCCGCCGGTTTATCAGAACAACTGCTGTACCGAGATGCTCGAGGTTATGCACAGATACGGCGTCAAGCGCTGTTTTTACGGACATATCCACGGCTCAGGCGCGCAGTATGCATTCCAGGGGGAATATGATGGAATCACCTTCCGTCTGGTGTCCGCGGATTATCTGAAATTCACCCCGGTTTTGGTGTAAAGTACATAGGTTTTTCGTATATTTTACATTGAGAAAAAAATGGTGGAATTTTAAAAAGGTCTATGCTATAATAGCGAGGATAGATTGTTTTCAAAACAGGAGGATGTCAACATGAGTTTAGTCTCAGCGAACAAAACCGAAACCAATCATTATGAATTGGAAGTAAAAGTAGAAAAAGAGCAGTTTGAAGAAGCTCTTACCAAAGCATTTAAGAAAAACGCACCGAAAATGACCGTTCCGGGCTTCCGTAAGGGAAAAGCTCCGCGCCATCTCATCGAGAAACTCTATGGCGAGAACGTGTTCTTTGAGGACGCTGTCAATATGTCCTATCCGGATGCCTATGCACAGGCCATTGAAGCTGCCGACATCACTCCTGTTGCAGAAGCGGAAGTCGAAATCACCGATATTAACAAGGACGGCTACACCTTCAAGGCAAAAGTCATCGTCAAGCCGGAAGTGGAAGTCGAAAACTATAAGGGAATCGAGGCAACCAAAGAGCTCCACAAGGTCACAGAGGAAGAGATAAACGAGGCGATTGACAAGCAGCGTGAGAGAAACGCGAGAATTATCTCCGTCGAAGGCAGAGCTGCTGAAAACGGCGACAACGCCATTATTGACTTTGAGGGCTTTGTCGACGGAAAAGCATTTGAAGGCGGTAAGGGAGAGCAGTATCCGCTGACCCTCGGCTCCGGCCAGTTTATCCCGGGCTTTGAGGAGCAGATTATTGGCCACAACATCGGTGACGAGTTCGATGTCACTGTTACCTTCCCGACCGAGTACCATGCAGAAGAGCTCGCCGGCAAAGAGGCAATTTTTAAATGCAAGCTGCATGAGCTGAAAACCCGCGAACTGCCGGAACTCGACGACGAGTTTGTCAAAGACGTCAGCGAATTCGACACCCTCGAGGAACTGAAAAAGGACACCGAAGCAAAGCTTCAGGAGCAGAGCGACAAGGCGGCTCAGGATGCACTCGAGAATCAGCTGATCGACACAGTCATCGAAAACCTCAAAGCTGAGATTCCGGAAGTCATGTATGAAAACAGCATCAACAACATGGTTGCTGATTTTGAATACCGTCTGCAGATGCAGGGCATGGATTTGAACACCTACCTACAGTACACCGGTATGGAGATGGAAAGCTTCCGCAAGACCTTCCGCGAGCAGGCGGAACGCCAGGTGAAAATCCGCCTTGCCCTTGAAAAAATTGCAGAAAACGAGAAACTCGAGGCCTCTGAAGAAGAAGTAAACGAGGAATATGAGAAACTTTCCAAGCAGTACGGCATCGAAGCGGAAAAAGTCAAAACCTTCATTCCGGAGAAAGACCTGATAAAGGATATCGTCGTGAACAAGGCAATCGACTTTGTCAAGGACAATGCGAAGGTCAAAGAGACGGCCGATGGTAAGAAGAAAGCCGCCCGCCGTACTACAAAGAAGAAAGCAGAAACTGAGGAGACGGCGGAAGAAAAGTAATTTTTATCTGCGTTCAATGAATCTTCTCAGTCAGTTCATATACTGTTTTCACTTGATACATAGAATGGTTTTTTGTCAGGCAGTATAACTGCCTGACAAAACTGCTATGATGAAACTTTATTCACATTATGGAGGTGCACGCAAATGAGCTTAGTGCCAATGGTAGTAGAACAAACCGACCGCGGAGAGCGTTCCTATGACATTTTTTCCAGATTACTCAACGACAGAATCATTATGCTGTGTGACGAGGTAAACGACGCAACTGCTAGCCTTGTCGTCGCGCAGCTGCTTTACCTCGAAGGGCAGGACCCGGAGAAGGATATCAGCCTTTACATCAACAGCCCAGGCGGTTCCATCACCGCAGGCATGGCCATCCATGATACAATGAAATACATTAAATGCGATGTATCCACCATCTGCGTGGGCCTGGCGGCTTCCATGGGTTCCTTCCTGCTGACTTCCGGTACCAAGGGCAAACGTTTTGCGCTGCCCAACAGCGAAATCCTGATCCACCAGCCGCTGCTCGGCGGGCTGCAGGGACAGGCGACCGATATCAAAATCCATGCGGACCACATTGTGCACACCCGAGAGAAGCTCAACAAGATGCTCTCCGAATATACCGGCCAACCGGTGGAAACCATCAACCGGGATACCGAGCGCGATAACTTCATGACGGCTCAGCAGGCACTGGAGTACGGATTGATTGATAAAGTAATCACCTCTCGATAAGCACAACACATCCAGAGAAGTTGGTGTATGAATGATAAAAAACGATGAGAATAAGCCGGTGCGCTGTTCGTTCTGCGGGAAATTGCAGGACGAAGCTAAAAAATTTATCGCCGGACCGGGCGTCTATATCTGCGACGAGTGTGTCCAGTTATGCTACAGCATCCTGGAGGAGGAAAATCTCATTGCAACGGATGCGCGCTATGGTGCAATGACCGACAGTGCGGATATCGGCGAAATGCAAATGCTCAAGCCCAAGGAAATCAAGGAACGGCTTGACCAGTACGTCATTGGACAGGACGATGCAAAAATGGCCCTGTCTGTTGCCGTTTACAATCATTACAAGCGTATCTTCCTGAGCACCCCGGATGAGGATAATGTCGAGATCCAAAAGAGCAATGTGCTTCTGGTTGGCCCGACCGGCGTCGGCAAGACTTTTATCGCCCAGACACTGGCGAAAATCCTCGGCGTCCCGTTTGCCATTGCAGATGCAACGACCCTAACGGAAGCGGGATATGTCGGTGAGGACGTCGAGAACATCCTCCTGCGCCTGATTCAGGCTGCGGATTATGATGTGGAAATAGCCGAACGCGGCATTATCTACATCGATGAAATCGACAAAATATCCAGAAAGTCTGAGAGCACTTCCATTACCCGCGACGTCAGCGGCGAAGGTGTGCAGCAGGCTCTGCTGAAGATTTTGGAGGGGACCGTCTCCAATGTCCCGCCGACCGGCGGCAGAAAGCATCCCCAGCAGGAGTTTATCCAGATTGACACGACGAATATCCTCTTTATCTGCGGCGGCGCTTTTGCCGGGATCGAGAAGGTTATCGGCAAGCGGATGGATTCCGGCGCTTTGGGCTTCGGCGCCAAGGTGCGTAGCAAGGAAGAACTCTCCCAGGCAAAGACGCTCAAGGAGATTACCCCGCATGACCTCGTGAAATACGGCCTGATTCCGGAGCTTGTCGGACGCCTTCCGGTCATCACGACCCTTGAGGACCTCGATGAAGATGCACTGGTGAATGTCCTGACACAGCCGAAGAACGCAATCCTCAAGCAGTATCAGAAGCTGCTGGAGCTCGACGGTGTGGAGCTTGTTTTTGAGCCGGAGGCGCTTCGCATGGTGGCACGCAAAGCTATTGAGCGTAAGACAGGTGCTCGTGGTCTGCGTTCCATCATGGAGGAGATTTTGACGGAAATCATGTTTAACGTCCCATCTGAGGAAGGTGTCACCAAGGTGACGATTACTCCCGCGTGTGTGGAAGGAAAAGAATCTCCGGTACTGGAGTTCGGAAAACAAAAATAGGAATTGGGAAATAAACTGGCAGCCATCCGGTGTTATTCGGGTGGCTGTTTTTGTTATGGGTAAAGCGATGACGAGCAACATGGACGTATCTCTGTTAGTTCTGAAAAGCCGCTGGTCGAAATGGTTGTAATATCTAGGATGGAACACTCTCAAAATAATAAGAAAATTCCTTTCTTAGGACGAATTTGTTTTCATTTGCCCCATCCATTGCTATAATGGAGTTGAGGTGTTGCTATGACAGGGATACAAAGGGAAATGAGGCTTATTGATGAAATCCTCGATGGATATCAGTTTGAGCGCTATGTCGCACTTCTGCTGGAGTGCAGCGGCTGCACTAAGGTGTATATTACACCGGAAAAGGGAGATTTCGGTGTGGATATCCTAGCTTGGAAGCGGGAACAGAAAAATGCAGTACAGTGCAAAAAATACAGCCGCCCAGTGGGTGAAAAAGCGGTACAGGAGGTATACAGCGGAAAGGATTACTACGGCTGTGAAATTGCCTGGGTCATCACAAATAACTCTTTTACAGCCGATGCCAGAAAACTGGCAGCGACTCTGGGGGTAAATTTGATTGACCGGTCCGGCCTGAAGCAGATGATTGAGCAGGTGGAAAAACAGGAAAGCTGTTTTCCCTCACAAATTGAAAAGCGGATGGGAATTATACCAGGCCGGACTGAAAAAAGCCTGCTGAGGGCGGCTGAACGCATCATTGCAGCGGAGGGGGTAGTTTCTCCTCTTGTACTGCAAAAAAAGCTCAAGTTGTCTCCACAGGAGACAACACAGCTTTTAGAAGACATGCAGCAGTCTGGAATTCTCAGCGCACCGGATAAGAATCAAGTCCGAAAGCTACTGCACTGTTCGGAGGAACATTCGGACAAAAAGTGATTTTCAAGTAAACAAGAGAAAAAAGGAGATAAAACGAGAAAACAAGAGATTGAGAGTCTCGCTCAAATCCGGAAGAATAAACCTGTCAAAACCGGTCATAATGTTCTTTTACTTTCTTATGAATGTGTCATAAAATCAAGGCAACAGGAGGGATGAAGATGTGAAATCATATTTTCCCGGGACCGTAATCGAACGCGGTAATCAGGATGCCAGAAGCTTTTTGTTTTCCGTGTTTGCTGTAACAAAAGGGCTGATGCTTGCGCAAGTACGCGAAATCACAGGCCTTGATACACCCGTTATCCAAAACTGGATTAACCGCGGGTGGGTAGCCCGTCCTGTGGAAAAGCGCTACAGTATGGAGCATCTGGCGCGCATCCTGATTATCAATATGCTCCGGGACGTGATGAAGCTCGACCACATCAGCGCCCTACTGACGTTTATCAACGGGCAGATGGAAGACACTTCTGACAGCATCGTCTCTGAAGCAGACCTTTATTGTTATCTTTGCTCAATTTTGGATCAGGTGAGTTTTGAAGAGGTGCTGTCGGAGCGGGAATTTAACTCCATTATTGAGAGAGAAACCGTAGATTATCAGGAGCCCTGGACTGGCGCAAAACAGCGCCTTGTCGATGGAATACGTGTGATTTTGATTTATTACGCTGCATCCATTATTAAAAGAAAAGCGGATGGACTTTATCAGCAGGTGCTGGGATCCCGGCAGCCATAAGAAAGGGGGAGTATATATGCTCGCATGGTGGTATAGTTTGACCTTGGTACAGCAGATATTTGCCTGTGTCGCGATTGCAGCAACAGTAGTTCTTATCCTTCAATCTATCTTGCTGCTTTTTGGAGTGGGATTCGGTGCGGATACCGACCATGCGGATTTGGATTTTGACGACTCCGGTCCGGATTTGGACGGCGGGCACTTTGATGTGCATGAGATGCACATGGGGGAGGATGCACCGATCCACGATGCGGACGCCCACAGCGGCCTGACCTTGTTTACCGTGCGTGGTATTGTCGCATTTTTTGCCGTAGGAGGCTGGACCGGCCTGCTGCTGACAAAGTATGTGGGAAACATCTTTGCAATTTAAATCGCCTTTGCGGCGGGCAATGCGGCACTTGTCGGTATTGCATTGCTCTTTCGCTCCGCGTACAGGCTCCAGGATAAAGGAAATCTGGAGCTTGACAATACGATAGGCAAGACGGCAAAGGTCTATTTGACCATTCCCCCTGCCGGGCAAGGGCAGGGAAAAATTACCCTCTTGCTGCAGGAAAGGCTGGTAGAACTGGATGCCGTTTCTTCAAGTCCCGAATCAATTCCCACCGGTGCTTTTGTACATTGTCCGTTTTTACTGGTCCTGTTCAATGGCCCGGGGGCTTACGGGCTTTTCTTGGGGAGGAGATGGAATAATGAAGATAGCGGTACTGGGCTACAGTGGAGCGGGAAAATCAACACTAGCAAAGTTTCTGGGAGAGTTTTACAACATTCCCGTACTTCATTTGGATACCGTTCAATTTGAACCGGGCTGGGTTGAAAGGGACCGCAGCAAAGCGAAGGAAATCGTGTACCGGTTTATGCAAAAATCAGATTGGGTTATCGACGGCAACTATACCGGCTTTTATCAGCAGGAAAGGCTGGAACAGGCGGATAGAATCCTTCTGCTTGAGTTTAGCAGGATTTGCTGTTTTTATCGGGTATGGAAGCGCTACCGCCAAAATATGGGACGTGTACGGGAGAGTATGGCAGAGGGATGCGAGGAGAAGCTGGATGCTGGCTTTATCTTCTGGGTGCTTTTTCAGGGAAGAACCAGTAAGAGGAGAAAACATCTTGCGGCAATTGCGGAGTCTTATCCGCAAAAGACATTGGTGTTGAAAAATAGCAAACAAGTCCAGGCTTATCAAATGGGGCTTGAAACTGATTTGATTCTTAACTAACATACATGATTCGTCCAAAACCCCCCGATTTTGTACCGGGGGTTCTTTTATGATAAAATATTCCAGTCACAAGAAAGTATTTCCTATAATTTTGAAAAAAAATTTGACATTCCTAACTGTAACCCTTAAAATGACAGTATAAAATAAAATTATATAATTTATGACTTTGAAAATCGGTTAAAAATAACAAAAATGTGGAAGATATATCCATTTATTTCGAGGGATGTTAAAAACCAATTCATAAAGGCAGAAGAATTGCCCAGAATCCCTTTTGATTCTTTTTGATGAAATTTGATGTTACTGTCATACAAATTTAATTATGCGTGGAATCGTTTATAATGATTATGGCGTACTGCTGGAGAAAAGAGGTTTAACATGAAAAAGTATGATGCAATCGTCATAGGCTCCGGCAAGGGAGGGAGAACCCTTGCCACAGATTTAGCAGAAGTTGGAAAACAGGTGGCAATTGTAGAACAGTCGGACAAAATGTATGGGGGAGTCTGTGTGAATGAAGGATGTATTCCTACAAAAGCGCTGGTCCATCGCGCTCAGCATTCTGCCTCTCAGGGCGGGATGTTTATTGAGCAGGCAAGCCGCTACACTGCCGCAATCCAGGAGAAAGATTTTTTGGTCGCCTCTTTGCGGGAAAAATGCTACGATGGCCTAAAAGAACAGGAAAACATCACTGTTTTGACGGGCCAAGCCTCCTTTGCGGGAAATCACGTTGTGGAAATCAAGGCGGAGCAGGAAACCGCTCAAATTGAAGGAGAGCAAATTTTTATTAATACCGGAGCCGTACCGGTAATTCCTGATATTCCTGGCCTTGCCTCCAGCCGCTATGTCCATACCAGTACGACTATGCTCCAGGTAAAAGAGTTGCCCCGCCGTTTAGTGGTGATAGGAGGAGGCTATATCGGACTGGAGTTTGCCTCGATTTACACAAATTTTGGTTCCCAGGTTACTGTCATTGAGGCATCACACGTCTTTCTTCCACATGAGGATGAGGAGATTGCACAGGCGGTTGCCGACAGCCTGAGGAAACAGGAAGTCCAGGTGATGCTGTCCTCTACCGTCAGCAAAATTGAGGATGTGCGCGGCTGTGCCCTGATCACAATACAGACCCCGGCAGGAGAGGAACTTCTCTATGCGGATTGCATTCTGATTGCTGTCGGCAGAACGCCAAATGTGGAATCCCTCAATCTGGAGAGTGCGGGTATTGGACTATCGGCCAAAGGCGGAATCCTCGTGGATGAGCGACTTCGTACTACGGCACCGGGCATCTGGGCGCTGGGGGATGTTACGGGCGGGGAACAGTTCAGCTCCCTTTCGCTGGATGACGCAAGGATTATCAAGTCCCAACTTTTGGGGGACGGAAAGCGCACGGTGAACAACCGCGGAGAGATTCCCTGCTGCGTCTTTGTCGACCCTGCCTTTACCAGAGTCGGAATGACGGAAAAAGAGGCGAGAGGCAGAGGCTTTTCTGTCAAAATTGCGCGGATGAACGCCAAGGATTGCTCCAGAGCAAGAATCCTTTGCAATAAATGGGGACTGTTCAAAGCCGTCATTGATGCAAACACCAATAAAATTCTGGGGATGCATTTATTTGGCGCCATGGCCCATGAGACAATCAATCTCGCCAAAATTGCGATGGATGTCGGTATGCCCTATATGGCGCTCAGGGATAATATTTTTACCCATCCGACCATGGCGGAGGCGTTTAACTACCTGTTTGACAAGCTTGAATAGCGGGCCGTTTCTGAATTTCCGCTTTGCCGGAGTTGAAAATAGCCGAGAAACGGTTGGAAAAAATTCGATCGCCATTTGGAACAATGTTCGGGTGGCCATGCATATCCTATACAAAGGAAAAAATTGAAAGGCATTGACAAATAAAAATACTCGTGCTTTAATTAACTACAATATAAAACCGATGAAGCGGAAGTAAAACTGTTGGCAGGACCTTTTTCCTGCGCGCGCACACAAAGAGAGCCGGGGATGGTGAAATCCCGGCGGCAGCGAAACAGACAAATGGCCCGCTGAGGGTGCAGTCAAAGGAATGCTGTTCCAAGTATACTGCAACGGACATTCTCCCCGTTACCGGAGAGGGATGTGTTGGCATCCCATGAGGTGAGCGGCGTTTGCCGCTAATCAAGGTGGTACCGCAGGAATATTGAGTTTTATCACGCCTGTCCTTGAACAAAATGTCAAGGACAGGCGTTTTTTCGTCTGTCCGAAACAAACGAAATTTTGGGAGGAAACCACAATGAAAAAACTGTTGACCCTAAAGTTGAGTATCGTCATGTCTATGCTGCTGATGACTTCCTGCGCACAGACTCCATCTTCTTCACAGGCCACCGGAATCTCTTCAGCTGCGGGAGCATCCGGCTCAGAGTCTTACAAGGTTGCGATTGTTCAGCTTGTCGACAACGGCGCTTTTACCGAGATGAGAGAAGCGTTCATTGCAAAAATGAAAGAGCTCGGCTACGATGACAGCAAAGTTCCTTATGATGTCAAAAACGCACAGGGGGATATGTCCACGCTCAACTCCATTTGCGCTCAGCTGAAAAACTCCGACTATGATTTGGTTGTCCCAATCGTCACCCCCGCAACCCAGGCGGTGGTAAACCAAGAAATCCAAGCACCGGTTGTCTTTATCTCGGTAACGAACCCAGTCGGCGCCGGCATTATGAGCAGTATGGAGGCTCCGGACAAAAATGCGACCGGTACGTCCAATATTGTACCGGTTGATGAGATTTTCTCCTTGGCAGAACAGCTGACTCCTCAGGCGAAAAACATCGGCATTCTCTACTGTTCGGGCGAAAAAAACGCAGTACTGACCGTGGAAAAAGCAAAGACCTTTTTCGATTCTAACAGTTACACCTATCAAGAGGTTACCGTTACCAATTCCTCGGAAGTCCAACAGGCAGCGCAGTCCCTTGCCGGTAAGGTGGATGCAATCTATGTTCCGATAGACAGCACTGTACAGTCTGCCATGACTCAGGTAGTTGAAGCTGCAAACGCAAACAACATACCCGTCTACGGCAGCGATCCGGTCATGGTCCAGTCGGGTGCACTTGCCTGTGTCAGTGTAAGCAATACCCAGCTTGGAGAAAAATCCGCTGAGATGGCGGCGCAGATTCTTGAAGGCAAGAATATCAAAGAGATTCCGGCTGTCGCACTGACTGAGTACCAGTATGTTGTCAATTCCGATACAGCGGAAGGTCTCTCTATCACCCTGCCGGAAAACGAGAATCTCGTGACTGTGCAGACAAAGAAGTAAATCAAATTCTTACCAGGGATCAACGGGAAAGGAATTCTCTTTCCCGTTTTCCAGATTCAGACGGGTTCGCCGTTCAAAAGAGAGAGGGATTGCCATATGGCGTTTTTTCTGGATTCTGTTTCGCTGGGATTGCAGTATGCAATGCTGGCATCGGGGGTTTATATTACATTCCGGGTGCTCGGCATACCGGATTTGACGGTGGATGGAAGTTTTACGTTAGGAATTGCCGTCTCCGCAGTATTTGCCGTCAAAGGCCATCCATTTTGGGGATTGCTGTTCGCGGTATTGGCGGGTGCGGCCGCCGGGATTGTGACCGGCTTTTTGCAGACAAAAGCGGGGATTCATCCGATTCTGGCAGGAATTCTGACGATGAGCGGACTGTATACGGTCAATATCACAGTCATGCAAAGTCCCAACCTCTCGCTGATTGACAGCGAGAAGTTTTTCACCTTCGCTTATAACGTTTTTCCAGCGGTGGATAAAAGTATAATAAAGCTTATTTCTGCGCTGATACTGTGTTCAATCGTGACCCTGCTCCTTGCTTTATTCTTCAAAACAGTCCTTGGACTGTGTATCCGTGCAACAGGGAACAATGAGTCCATGGTACGGGCGTCTTCCATCAACACCACAATGACAAAGATGGTTGCCCTTGCTATTGCAAACGGGTTAGTAGCGCTTTCCGGGGGCATGGTCGCCCAGTATCAGGGCTTTGCGGACATTAACTCGGGCAGCGGGATGATTGTCGTGGGGCTTGCTTCGGTCATTATCGGCGAGGCAGTGTTCGGCAGGCGCTCGCTGACGGCCGGACTTATCTCTGCGGTTTGTGGTTCTGTTATCTACCGGATTCTCACAGCGTTTGCCCTCGAGTGGAACATCCTCTCGGCAAACTCATTAAAACTGCTGTGCGCGGTAATTGTTGCAGTGACCCTGGCGGCACCAACTATTAAGAAAACAGTGCTCGATTATAAAGCCAGAAGGGAGGCGCGCCGGAATGCTTGAATTGGTTAAGTTAAACAAAACTTTCCTGAAAGGAACGCCGAATGAGCACTGCGCACTCCAGAATCTTTCCCTCAGCCTTTTGGATGGGGAATTTGTCACGGTCATCGGCTCCAACGGGGCCGGAAAATCGACCCTGTTCAATGCGATTGCGGGATCTTTCTTCTGTGATTCAGGAGCCATTCTATTAGATGGAAAAGATATCACCTATCAAAAAGAGCATAAGCGTGCGAGAGAAATTGCCCGAATTTTTCAAAACCCGGCCATGGGGACTGCACCGGATTTGACAATTGAGGAAAATCTGGCGCTCGCATACTCGAAATCTACAAAAGGGATATTTTCAAAAGCTCTTGGAAAACGGGATATTGCGTTGTTCCAAGAGCGTCTTGCGAGGCTAGGAATGGGACTGGAAGACCGGATGAAAACAAAAATCGGGCTACTCTCCGGCGGACAACGTCAGGCTGTTACCCTGCTGATGGCGACGATTATTACCCCGAAGCTTATCCTGCTCGATGAGCATACGGCGGCACTTGACCCGGTAACTGCGCAGAAGGTTCCGCTCTGGCGCTTGGTACGAGGACGATTATGCTGGAAAACGGTCAAATCGTTTTGGATTTAGCAGGGGAGGAACGATGCAAACTGGGTGTGAAAGGGCTGCTCGCTCTTTACCAGGAGAAATGCGGGAAAGCACTGGACAATGACCGCATGCTACTGTCGCACTAAATAATTTAGAATTATTGCAGAAAGCCGCAGGATTCTACGGCTTTTTTGCTGCCCTGCCCATGTTGACGGAGAACAAATGTTGTGATATTCTATATTTAACGATTTGGTTAAATGTTAAATGAGAGTAGGAGTAGTCGAATGGCACTACAGGAAACCTTAAAGGCGCTTGTCGATCCAACCCGGCGGCAGATTTTAAAGCTGCTGAAAACAGGACGAAAATCTGCCGGGGAAATCGGAGAGAACTTTGCGATTACAGGCGCCGCGATTTCCAGGCATTTGTCCGTACTGAAAGAAGCGGGGCTGATTCGGGATAAACGGGAGGGCAAGTTTATTTACTATGAGGTAAACCTGAGCGTGCTGGAGGAATTGCTCGCATGGCTCAAGGATTTTTGAGGAGGGCAAAATTATGAGAAAAATCAGTGGTAATTGGCTGCTCGTGGCTCTGATGCTGCTTCTCGCCTGCACGGCGTTGTTTTTTCTGCCGGAGACCATTGCCGTACAGTGGAACAATGGTGAGGTGAGCGGGACCGCCTCCAAGTGGCTCCTTTTTGTCTTTCCGGTTTTCGCAGGAATTCTCGCAGCATCACAGGCGGGCAGCAAGTCAAAAGTGTCGGACCGGGTGTGCCTTGCCATCATTTTGGTCCTGTTTGGAGTGCAGGCCGTTATTCTCAGTAATGCCCTAGGAGTCATCGATATGTGCCGGGTGGATTTTCAGCTGATTCAGACAGTGGTTTTGCTGCTTCTTGGCGGGGTATTCGTCTTTTTCGGAAACCGCCTGCCAAAATATGCAATGAACTACTACACCGGCATCAAAGCGCCAATGGCGTATTCGAGTGATGACTTGTGGACAAAAACTCAGAGATTTGCAGGAAAGCTTTGGGTTTTAACTGGAGTGGCAGTTCTGCTTCTGGCATTGATTCCATGGGAGGGGATTTCTGTCGTAGTCTTTCTCATTGTAGTGCTGACGGCATATCTGCCTCGCATTTACTGCAAGAGAATGTATGAGAATTTTCAGAACAGATAGTCAAGAGGGACAATACGCTCGAAGGTTTAAACGGCGGGGGAACTGTCGACATCAGATCAGGCCAACACTCTGGAGTTATTCCAGAGTGTTTTTCTCTTACGGACAGTTGCGAAAATTATACAATATTGGGAAAATATATCGATTCCAAAGTAATTTTATGAATACCTATTGGAAAAGGCGTATAGTTTGGTTATAATAAAATGGAAACCGGATTGTCCGGGAGAATATTACAGAATGGGGAAAGAATGATGGCAGCGATCGATTGTTGTTGTTTGAAAGACAAATATGTGAACCTTGTAAAAAGTGAGCTTGCCCCGGCGCTCGGCTGTACAGAGCCGGTTGCAGTAGCGCTGTGTGCAGCGGGTGCAGCAGCGCATATCGACGGGACACCAGATGATATCACGATGTATGTCAGTCAGTACATTATGAAAAACGGAATGAACGTCGGCGTGCCGAACACGGATATGGTTGGTCTGGAGATTGCCACGGCAATGGGCGTGATCAGTTCCAGCCCGGAAAAAGACCTGCTGGTTTTAAACGGGATGTCCGCTGAGGATTTTGCAAAGGCAAAGGAGCTGCTCGCCCTGCATAAAGTCCATGTCAAGTTGGCAAATAATAATTACAAGGTATACATAGAAGCGGTATGTACAAAGGGAAGCAACACTGCAAGAGCAGTCATTCGGGACATCCACAATCAGTTTGTTTACATAGAGAAAAATGGTGAGGAACTTCTCAACATTCTTCCACAGTGCGATGAAAAAGCCAAGCAGGGTGCAAGGCCGGAAGATGAATGCTGCCTGACGGTCAAGAAGATTTATGATGAAGTGGTCAACAACATGTCTCTTGAGGATCTTACGTTCCTTCGCGAAGCGGTAGATGTCAACAAAAGCATTGCACTCGAGGGGCTTAATCATGATTATGGCCATATGGTCGGCAAGAGCATTTTGAGCAATGTCGAAGCCGGTATCATTGCGGATGATATTGCAAACTACGCAGTCGCCCTGACAGCAGCTGCTGCGGACGCCAGAATGGCGGGCTGCCGTAAGCCGGTTATGACTGCGGTGGGCAGCGGCAATCAGGGAATTACAGCAACTGTCCCCGTTATTGCGGTTGCAGACAGGCTGAAAGTCGACGAGGAAAAGAAGCTCAAGGCGCTTGCCATGAGTCTTCTGGTTACCATCCATACAAAGCACAATCTGGGCCGCCTTTCTGTGCTGTGTGGGTGCGGAATTGCGGCGGCAATCGGCTCATGCGCGGGGATCATCTACCTCTTTGGGGGAAATGAGGAGAATATTGAACTTGGTATCCAGACCATGGTAGCGGATATTTCCGGAATGGTCTGCGATGGAGCAAAGCCTGGATGTGCTATCAAGATCGCCACGGCTGTCAGCGCAACCATGCGCTCTGCGTTGCTTGCCATTCATGGCGTCGGCGCAAACCGATATGATGGAATTGTCGCACCGAGCGTGGAGGATACCCTGCAAAACCTCGCTTCACTCGGTAATGAGGGCATGGCCGGCACAAATGCCGCGATTCTGGACATGATGATCCACAAGGAAAAAGAATCATCGGATTGATAAAAAGGACGTCGGAGAGGATGATATGCTCCCTCTATGAGAGACAGTGAAATAAAACACAGTCAATCATGGAGGGAGCAATTCTATGCCACAAAAACAAAAACTGAGTTTAGAAGAAAAGGTCGAGATTATACGGGATTACCTCAAAGGAACTATCAGCATGAGCGAAGCAGCTCGGAGAGGCAGCGTTGCGCGTGATACAATCAATCAGTGGGTGCGCAACTATGAAGCAGACGGAGAAGACGCATTTCTATTGCACAAGAACCGTGTGTACAGCCCAGAACTAAAGAGGCAGGCCGTGGAGGATTACTTGTCCGGTGCTGGAAGTCAGTCAGACATTTGCAAGAAATATCATATTCGGAAACGAACGCAGCTCCACAATTGGATAAAGGTGTATCATGCTCATGGAGATTTCAACTCCAAAAGACAATCAGGAGGCGGAAGCTACATGAAGCAAAGACGGGAAACTACATGGAAAGAACGTATTCAAATCG
>UQSL01000016.1 GCA_900543705.1 uncultured Oscillospiraceae bacterium | reverse complement strand
TTGCTTGAACAATTTTTACTTTGAAATATTGTCTAACTTTTTGGGGTCACTTCATATGCGCTGTTTGTTTTTACCCTATTTATTTCGTTCACCCGTAAACGGGTCTGCAAACTCTTTGAGTGAAAGCTGATCCTTTGCGAAATCTTCTTCGAGCTGTGTTTTGATGTAGTTTGCGATCATCTTTTCGTTCTTACCTACTGTATCTACGAAATATCCTCTCGCCCAGAAGTTTCTACTTCCGTAACGGTATTTGAGATTCGCATGCCGGTCGAATATCATCAGCGCGCTCTTGCTCTTGAGCGTTCCCACGAACTGTGCTATACTCATATACGGCGGTATGCTTACCAGCATATGTATATGATCTGCGCATGCTTCTGCTTCTATAATTTCTACTTTCATCTCATTACATAGCTTTCGGAAGATTTCTCCAATATCCTTTCGTATTTGCTTGTATATCACTTTCCTGCGATACTTTGGTGCGAATATGATATGGTATTCACACCGATAGCTGGAATGGGCTGTTTGCTTTACCTCATTCTTCATTGTTATAAACCTCCTTGTTACTCTTTCGTGATGCGGTTGCCAAACCATCACTAGCGTAACTTGGAGGTTTTCTTTTACCAAGGTTTTTATTAAGCCTAAAGGCACCAAAAAAGACATACGGCCGGCATAATGCCGGCCGTATGTCTTTTTGATGCTGAAAGGAGTTTATGAAAAATGGATTTGTTTCATCTTGGTTCCACAATCAATTTAATAGCAGTACGTTCTTCTCCATCAATGCTGACATTTGCAAACGCAGGAACACAGACAAGGTCAATTCCGCCCGGGGCAAGATATCCCCTGGCAATTGCAACCGCTTTAATTGCCTGATTTGCGGCACCTGCGCCCACTGCCTGTACCTCTACCGCGTTCTTTTCACGGATGACCCCAGCAATCGCGCCGGCAACAGAATTGGGAACTGATTTTGCAGAAACTTTTAGTACTTCCATAGGTGCATCCCCCTTGTTGTTGAAAAGTCAGGTTGATTTAGAATCTATTTCTATCATAAACCATTTTTCTGCAATAATCAAGAGGGAAATGTGTAAAATCAATAAATTATTTTAATAATATACGCTCAATCTGTGTGGTTTTGCCGGTCATTGGATCCAAAAACAACCTGACGGCGCAGAACTGACAAGGACCGTCGGCATATTCAAAACGGGCAGGCATTCCAGTTACCATTTTCGGAATCGCAATTTCGCTTTTTACCCCGATGACGGAGTGAATCGGACCCACCATGCCTGCATCAGTGAGATACCCTGTTCCCCCGGTCAAAATCATCTCATCCGCGGTCTGTACATGCGTGTGGGTGCCGATGACAGCGCTCACCTTACCGTCCAGATACTGTCCCATGCAGATTTTCTCGGCAGTTGCCTCCGCATGAAAATCCACGAAGATATTTTTACAAGGAGCTTCCCGGATCAGCTTATCCGCGCAGAGAAATGGATTGTCACATGGCTCCATATAGGAGCGCCCGATAAGGTTGACGACATATAGCTGGAAACGCCCCATATCCAGCAGATAGGCCCCCTTCCCCGGCGCGCCGGGGTAGAGGTTTGCAGGGCGGATAACCGGCACATCAGAGTCCAGATAATCATAAGCATCCCGGCGTCGGAAGACATGGTTGCCCGTTGTGATAATGTCCACGCCGCTTGTAAACAAATCCTCTGCCGAGTTTTTGGATATGCCGTTGGCATTGGAAGAATTCTCCCCGTTGGCAATCACCGCGTCAAAGCCCTCTTTGCGCTTGAGCCCTGGCAATATCCGGCGCACCGTCTCCCTTCCGATGCGGCCGATGACGTCCCCGATAAATAACAGCTTCATAATATCTCCTCATCCTTTTGAGAAAAGAACAGGGGAAATTATCCAAGATAATCTCCCCTGCCGTTTTTAAGTTTATTTTGCGTACTCAATGGCGCGGTTTTCGCGGATAACATGTACTTTAATCTGACCCGGGTAATCGAGTTCGCTTTCGATTTTCTTGACAATCTCACGGGCTACCAGGGTAAGCTGGTCGTCCCGAACCACTTCCGGCTTGAGCATGATGCGGATCTCACGTCCTGCCTGGATGGCGTAGGACTTTTCGACGCCTTCAAAGGAATCGGCGATCTCCTCAAGCTTCTCAAGCCGCTTGATGTAGTTTTCAAGGTTTTCCCTGCGCGCGCCCGGACGTGCTGCGGAAATAGCATCCGCCGCCTGAACCAGGCAGGCTACGACGGTTCTCGCTTCCACGTCGCCGTGGTGCGCTTCAATGGCGTGGATGACATCCGCATTTTCCTTGTAGCGCCTTGCGACTTCTACGCCGATTTGAATGTGGGAACCCTCATACTCATGGTCAAGCGCCTTTCCAATGTCATGCAGGAGTCCTGCACGACGGGCAAGCACCTCGTCCTCCCCAAGCTCCGCCGCAAGCATACCCGCAAGATGGGAAACTTCCAGAGAATGGTTGAGGACATTTTGTCCATAGCTGGTACGGTAATTCAGCCGGCCGAGAATTTTGACAAGCTCGTGATGGATACCGTGCACCCCGGCTTCCAAGACGGCCCGCTCGCCTTCCTGCTTAATTTTCTGTTCTACTTCCCTCTTAGCTTTTTCAACCATCTCCTCGATCCGCGCGGGGTGGATACGCCCGTCCGCGATGAGCTTTTCGAGGGAGATGCGGGCGATTTCACGCCGCACCGGGTCAAAGCTGGAAAGGGTAATGGCCTCCGGTGTATCGTCGATAATCAAATCGACGCCGGTCAGAGTCTCAAGAGCACGGATGTTGCGGCCCTCACGTCCAATGATGCGGCCCTTCATCTCATCATTCGGCAGGGAAACGACAGAAACGGTCGCCTCCGCCACATGGTCTGCGGCACAACGCTGGATGGCCAGGGAAATGAGCTCCCTTGCTTTCTGCTCTACCTCATCCTTGAGCTGCTGCTCATAATTGTTGATTTTGACTGCTTTTTCATGGACAAGCTCGTCTTCCAGGTTGTGCAGTAAATACTCCTTGGCCTGGTCGACGGAAAATCCAGAGATTTTCTCCAGTATTTCAAACTGGTGCTTTTTGACCTCATCCGCTTCGACAAGTTTTTTCTCCGCTTCACGGATTTTATTCTGGAGCTGGTCGTCCTTTCTCTCCAGGTTTTCAATCTTGCGGTCTAAGGTTTCTTCCTTTTGCTGGATGCGCCGCTCCTGTCTTTGAACTTCGCTGCGGCGTTCACGAAGTTCCTTTTCTGATTCGTTACGTGCTTTGTGTATTTCATCGCGCGCCTCGATGAGTGCCTCTTTTTTCTTGACTTCGGCAGTCTTGGCGGATTCGCTGATGATGCGTTTTGCTTCCTCTTCGGCAGAACCAATCTCTGCTTCGGCGACTTTTTTCCGGTACTTGATGCCAAGCAGGAAAAAGACGATGCCACAGATGATACCCACAACCACGGCAGCGACGACGGTAATCAGAATCGCTGTTGTCATGTCGTTCATGCTATTTTTAAAATACCTCCCTTTTCTAAATTTTTTCCAATTTCTTTGAATTTTTAAGAAAAAATGGTGAGAATGCACAAATGCGTATCCATTTACATTCCTTATTTATTTTAATTCCTATACATATACTTGTCAAGCGAATTGTCATGGTTGACAATAATTTCGTGAAGTGCTACCATAATAGTACAGACTAAACTATAAAGCAAAAGCAAGGAAGAGGACAGTAAGTATTTTCGTCACGGCAAAGAGAGCCCGCGTCACCGGCTGAAAGCGAGGGCCAAGGTGTGAGAATGCCGAATACCGCCTCAGAGCTTTGCGGAGGAAAATCCCGTAATCCGGGAAAATCCGCAACGTCTATCCCGCGTTAAGGGGCAACGAAGCCGGCGCTTTGATAGCGCAATCAGGGTGGAACCGTGGAGTAATGTATCGCTTCATCCCTTATCATTTTGAAGGGGATGAGGCGTTTTTTTATTTTTTAAATCAAGGATGAACCGTTTACACACAGCCTAAAAGGGCTATATTCAGGACAAAGGAGAGAAGACCTATGGTAAAAGTAAGCTTAAAAGGCGGCGCGGTCAAAGAGTATGAAGATGGCGTAATCGTACTCGATATCGCGAAGGACCTTTCCAATTCCCTGGCACGCGCAGCATGCGCGGCAAAAATTGACGGCGAAATCTGTTCGCTGATCACTCCGGTCACCCACGACTGCCATCTGGAAATCCTTACGTTTGACGATGAAAACGGCAAGCGTACTTTTTGGCACACAGCGTCCCACGTGCTGGCTCAGGCGGTCAAACGTCTGTATCCCCAAGCAAAGCTCGCGATCGGCCCTGCGGTCGAAAACGGGTTTTACTATGATTTTGATGTTCCCCAGCCCTTTTCCCGCGAGGATTTGGATAAACTCGAAGTGGAGATGAAAAAAATCGTCAAGGAAGGCTATCGCATGGAACGCGTCGAGATGACTCCCGAAGAGGCGACCAAGCTGATGGAGGAACGGGGCGAGCCCTACAAATGCGAGCTGATTACAGAGCATGCGGGCAAGGGCGAGAAAATCACCTGCTACAAGCAGGGCGAGTTCATCGATTTGTGCGCTGGCCCTCATCTGCCAAGCGTCTCACCGATTAAAGCGTTCAAGCTCACCCAGTGCACGGGCGCTTACTGGCGCGGCGATGCCAAAAACCAGCAGCTTTCCAGAATCTACGGCTGTGCATTCCCGAAGGCCTCCATGCTCGAGGAGCATCTTACCCGGATGGAGGAGGCGAAAAAGCGCGACCATAACCTGATTGGCCGCCAGCTCGGCTACTTCACGACCTCCGACCTTGTCGGACAGGGCCTGCCCATCATGCTGCCGAAAGGCGCGAGAGTGATGCAGCTTCTCCAGCGATTTGTCGAGGATGAAGAGCAAAAACGCGGCTGGCTGTTGACCAAGACCCCTTACATGGCCAAAAGCGATTTGTACAAGCTTTCCGGACACTGGGACCACTATAAAGAGGGAATGTTTGTCCTAGGCGATGATGAAAAAGACGACGAAGTCTTTGCCCTGCGCCCGATGACCTGCCCGTTCCAGTACCAGGCTTACCTGAACAAACAGCGCAGCTACCGGGATCTGCCGCTGCGCTACAATGAGACTTCCACGCTGTTCCGCAACGAGGCTTCCGGAGAGATGCACGGGCTCATCCGTGTACGCCAGTTCACGATTTCCGAGGGCCATCTAATGTGTACTCCCGCACAGCTCGAGCAGGAATTCAAGGGCAGTTTGGAGCTTGCCATTTACATGCTTAAAACCCTTGGATTGTACGAGGATGTTTCCTACCGCTTCTCCAAATGGGATCCGGATGACCGGGAAAAATATATCGGTACGCCCGAACAGTGGGACGAAGCCCAGGGAACCATGAAAAAAATTCTCGACCACCTGGAAATTCCCTATGTCGAGGGAATCGGAGAGGCCGCCTTTTATGGCCCGAAGCTGGATATCCAAATCCGCAACGTCCATGGTAAGGAGGACACCCTCATCACCATCCAGATTGATCAGATGCTCGCGGAGAAATTCGGCATGGAATATGTAGATGCGGACGGCGTGAAGAAAAACCCGTATATCATCCACCGTACCTCCATTGGCTGCTATGAGCGCACCCTTGCCCTGCTGCTTGAAAAATACGCAGGTGCTCTCCCGCTGTGGCTGATGCCCACGCAGGTCAAAGTCCTCCCGATCGGCGAACGCCATCACGAGTACGCCAAAGCGCTCGGCGAAAAGCTCTCCGCCGCCGGCCTGCGGGTGGAAGTAGATGACCGCAATGAAAAAATCGGCTATAAAATCCGGGAAGCGCAGCTCGACAAAATCCCGTATATGCTCGTGTGCGGCGACAAGGAAGTTGAATCCGGCGAGGTATCCGTCCGCCATCGTTCCAAGGGCGACCTCGGCTCCATGAATGCGGATGCCTTCCAGGAGCTTGCACTCGAAGAAGTCCGGGAAAAAACCATCGACTAATCTCCCGCGCGTGTTTTTTACAGCAAAAATGGCCGGCACAGATGAAAGCTGTACCGGCCATTTTCACTTTCATCCGGATTAGAAAGAGGCACAGCAGACGCTGTGCCTCTTTTACTGTTCCATTTCATCCGAAAGTTTCTGCAATGAAAAGTACGCTGCTATTTTTGGGGTTCCCGGGCATAGGCTTCCAGCGCCTCGATGGCAAGGATATATCCCGTTTCCCCAAATCCGCAGAGCTGGCCGATGCAGGCTGGAGCTGTCACCGAAACTCGGCGGAATTCCTCCCGCTTGTGGACATTGGATAGATGGACTTCCACAGTCGGAATGTCGTTTCCCTTAATGGCGTCATGGATGGCATAGCTGTAGTGAGTATACGCGCCCGGATTGATGATAACCCCGTCATAATGCTCAAAATAGGCACGCTGCAAAAAGCCAATGATTTCCCCTTCGCTGTTTGATTGCAGCAGCGTCATTTCATGCCCCCGCTGTTTTCCCTGCTCCTTTACGTATGCACAGACCTCTTCAAAATCCTTGGTCCCGTAAATCCCCTTCTCCCGAATACCAAGCATGTTGAGATTTGGGCCGTTGATTACCATCAGTTTCACTGTTATTCCCGCCTTTCTCTACTGATTGTAGCATACTTTTTTAAACCGGAAAAGTACCTGCCGGTTTTCCTGTATTTTTCCTACCAAAGCACTATGAGAAAGATAACGGCAACAAAAGGAGGAAGCTATCATGAATGAAACATGAAAGTGATTTACCACAGAAGGAGTATCCGCAGCTATAAACTATTCAGATTTCGGATGAGGCGTATAACACCATCCTGAATGCCGGTTGTATGGCGCCAACTGCCATGAACCAACAGTCCTGAACCCCAGGCAAAACGCAGAAAAACGGGAACCGTTCAAATGATTCGGTGACACAGGGAATCATCTCCGGAGCCATGGTTAACGGAGACTTTTTGCAAAAAATAATCAAAATCACAAAAACGATCTTGTCTTTTTCTTTCCAATTGAATATAATTGGGTGGTATAAAAAGATTCACTAGAAACTACAGAAAGAGGGAATCCCAATGAAACTGGAAGGGAAAGTCGCAGTTGTTACCGGAGCAAGCTCCGGAATTGGCCGTGCGATCGCGCTGCTCTTTGCCAAAGAAGGCGCACATGTCATTGCTGTGGCCCGCAGGAAGGAACGCCTGGCAGAACTTGAGCAACAGGCGGAAAACGGGACCATCACTGCTTTTCAGGGTGATGTTTCCAACGAATCCGACTGCGACGGCATGATTGCAGAGGCTGTCAAACAGTTCGGAAAAATCGACATTCTCGTCAACAATGCCGGTATTATGGACGATATGAAACCCGTCGCAGAAGTTGACGATGAGCTGTGGAACAAAATCATGTCCGTCAACCTTTCCGGCGTTTTTTACGCCTGCCGCACCGCGGTCAAGGAAATGGAAAAGACGGGAGGCGGCAATATTGTCAATGTCGCTTCCGTGGGCGGAATTGCAGGCAGCCGTGCCGGCGCCGCTTACACCGCTTCTAAATTCGGCGTGGTCGGCCTGAGCAAAAACATCGCTTATATGTATGCAACTAAGGGAATCCGTTGCAATGTTATCTGTCCGGGCGGAGTTGATACGGAAATCACACAAAACGGCGTTGGCATGTCTAACGTCAGCGAGTTTGGTATCGGGCGCGTCATGCTTGGCTCTGGAAACTCCCCCCGCAGCGGAAAACCGGAAGAGATTGCAAATATCGCTTTATTCTTTGCCTGTGAGGATTCCAGCTATGTTAACGGTGTAGCCATGGCGGCAGACGCCGGCTGGACAGCTTATTAATCCCACGTAAATCACAAAAGCGGCAGCAATTTTTGCTGCCGCTTATATTTATGGGAATTTATATGCTTTTTAGCCGTTTGCCCTTGATCTTCAGCCGGTACAGCCCGTTAGATAGCGCCATCACCGGGATGCACAGCAAAAACCAGAGTGCCGAATATAACGGGCAGATTTGTCCGAGTAAATTTCCTGCCAGGGAAGAATAATCCCAGACATTCATATGAAATGTCAGATTAACGACACAGCCTGTCACAAATTCGATACCCGTGATGACCCCGCTTCCAGCCAGGCATTTTTTCCAAAGGGGGTTTTTCCGCTTTTTCCCATTAAGCAGGTGAAGCAGGGAAAAACAGACTCCCCCCGTCCCCGCCATGGTCCAATGGGTAAAACCGCGCCATACAATTTCCACAGCGCTGTATCCAACGGAACCAATGGCGTAGACCGCCGCATAATCCCGAATTCTCTGCATTTGCAAAGGTATCCATCCTTTCGAGTTGTTCTCTCGATGTTAGGATATCCTGCAAAAAACAAAGCATACGGCTTAATATCTGGAAAGAAAAGCCCCCGCAACCTGGAAAAAGTGAACCGCCCCAGGAAATAGACAGGAAAAAGGTTCCCTGATATTTATAAGCCTCCAATCATGGAGACTTTTACTTTCAATGCCTTTTTTTCTTGGTTCTGTTCACAGAAGAGGGCTTATCCTTATTGGAGTTCATCAAGCAATTCTTTTTTCAGGCACTCCATGTGTTCAATCTCATATTCCACTGTGTGACGCAGCATGCCGTTGTAAACGTCTCCTAAATCGGTCGGGGAGACTTCGCTGTCCTTCAGATGGCAAAGCCCCTCTTTGAGCTCCCCAATCTGGTTATCCATAAAGCGTTTGATTTTCTGCTGATACTGGTTCATATCCATTCCTCCTGCGAGTGGTTTGAAAAAGAAATATTCCTTAACAGCAGTGTGTGCAAAAACCGTCCGGTTATGCTTCTCAGTTCAATTTTTTATCAGAAAGGCAATTCCAAATTTTTCAATTAAATCCACTCGCTAAAGGAAGCCAGGTAAAAATCACAGACTTCCCTCATCTGCCTTTCCTCCTGCCAGGAGGACAAATCGAATACCCCCGATACCAGGCATCCCGCGGCCTTTGCAGCTTTAGCACAGTGGAGGGAATCCTCAAAGACCAGTACCTGCCCGGGGACAAACCCTAGATGCCGCGCTGTTTTTTCAAAAAATTCCGGATTATCTTTTGACAACCCCAGTTCATCACAGGTCACAAGAAACGAAAAACAGTCGAATATACCGAGGCGGCGCAACGTCTGCTCGGTAATGGCGGCAGAGTTCGCTGTAGCAACGCACATCGGATAGCCCTGTTCATATTTTTTTTGCAGATACTGCCCGACAAACGGCTTGATGGGAACTTGTGTGCGGTATTTTTCTTCGATGGCCGCATACATCTCTTCCACAAGCTCTCCCGGTAAAATACCCAGACGAAATTTTTTCACCAAATAATTTGCCGATTGCTCGGTACTCATCGGGACAAGGATCTCATCCAGGTTTTCAGGCGCTGTAATGCCTCGTTTTTTCAACAGATCAGCAGCTAGATGGTCCCAGACGTCCATAGAATCCACAAGGGTTCCATCAAAATCAAAAATCATCGCCTGAAACGGTGTATTCTTCCTCTGTTCTTTCATGGGAGGCGGACAATCCTTTCGCATTGATAGGCTTCGTACCGTAAACTGCTGTCAGCTTACAGCCTGTCTTTTATTATAGCCAATGTGCTTTACACAGGCAAGTATCCCCGAAAAATCAGATTCTATTTATTATTGCCCTACTGTATTGTGGCAATCTGAACACCGGTATAGTAGTGCTTGATGATGTCTTCATAGGAATTGCCCTGCCGTGCTAAGTAGTCCGCCCCATACTGGCTCATTCCGACCGAATGACCATATCCTTTCGTTGTAAAGGTAAACCCGTTTTCCCCATAGGACACCGTGAAATCCGCAGAACGAAGCCCCAACATAGAGCGCACCTGTTTTCCGGTGGTCGATTGATTCCCCACCGTCACCTCGTTGACCGTATCCGAATCCGTTCTGCTGACAACGGTAATCCATCCGGAGGGATCCTCTGAGAGTTCGAGTCCGTCCATACCTGCCGTCAGTTTTTCTCTTACCTCATCCGCGCTCATGGTAACGCTTTTTTCATAATCTGGAGACAGCTCATCTCCCACGCTGTCGACCGGTACCAAGTAATCGATGGCAGACTGCCAGACATTCTGTGCGGCTTCGGTTTTTCCGCCGGAGATGGCATGATAGGCCGCAACGATGGGCCAGGAATCATAGAGGATCAGTTTGTCACAGATTTCCTCTGCCGCCTGTTCAATCTTGTCATAGTATGTCTTGAAATTGTCCCCATACCGTTCCTGCATCTGTTCTTTCGTCATAAATCCGGTGAACGAACCGTCCCCAATGGCAAAATCCGCCCCTTTAAGGTCCTCAGGCTTTGTCTCCTGGTTTTGCAGCTTGAGCCTAGTCGCATAGGTCAGCGCTGCCAATCCCTGCGCCTTAAGTGCTTCGATGTGAAAGCTTGGCGGCATTTCGGCGGCAATCGCCCCAATTGCAAACTCTTTGGCGGAGTAACTTTCAACCGTACCCGACGTACTATCGAGCACCTTGAATTTCATATCTTTTTTTGTAATGCCGATGTCCGGCGTCTGGGAGTCTTGTGCACCGGACTGGGTCTGACCTGGATTCATGTTCTCTCCGGGAGCCATGGCAAGCATCGGTACTGTAAAAAGCAAAACCGCTAGAATCAGTATCATCCAAAATTGGGATTTCATCCTTTTCCTTCCCTTCTGTTTCCGGGTTGTCCGGATTTCCTGCTACAGTATCCCTATGAGGCCAAGCTTTAGAATAGAACCAGGATATCAGGCTCTTCTTGACTTTATACAGGCCATCCGATACAATAATTTTATGAGTAAGAAAATCTGCCTTGTTCCGTTTTCCAAACAATAATACCTGTCCGCCTGAGGACTTTAGGAGATGTCGTCCATGCTTATCAAATTTACGTTTTTGTTCACCTGCCTGCTCGGCATCGGGGCTGGTGTTCTCCGATGTTTTCAGCTTACTTCCAACGTGGACCAGTCGACTGGCTTTTTCCTTGTCACTGACTGGACAGTCTGGCTGCTCTGGATCTTGACAGCGATCATTATCCTGCTTCCAATCATCGCATTTTTCTTCCGCCGGGAGCCGGCTGTCCGGGTATCCCGCGCAAAGCTGCGGTTTCAAGGCATCTTTTCTCTGTTGCTTAGCGGTTGCATGCTGTATGACACTTACAACACTGTTTCCAAAGGCTTTACCGTGCAATCCATCGGACTCATTATTGCACTCCTGACACTGATTGCAGGAGGGCTTTCTGCATTAGTGTTTTTAGCGCTTGGCGTCCACTGCCTGCGCGGAAAAACGCACAGTCTTTCCATTGGAAATCTTTGTGCAATCCCGGCCCTGTGGTGCGCGCTTCGTATCGGTGTCAGCCTTGTCACCTACGCAACGGTAATCCCGATCTCCCAGCGGGTTCTGAACCTGCTTTTTGATGTACTGATTCTCCTGTTCATGATTGGACAGGGCCGTTGTTTTCTCGGAGTACATACCGCAAAGGGACAGCGTGCATGTGTAATCTTTGGATTATCCGGGTCAATTGTCGGTCTGCTCGCAACCGTTCCATGTCTTGTCTATACTCTATCCAGCGGACAGTCCTGTTTTGGCACTCCGGATTATTCCACTCTTGCCCTTTCCCTGTATGCTCTGTGGTTTTCCGGACTTGCGGTATTTGCCTCCCCGGACCGCGACAAAACCTATTTTCTTTCAAGTAAGAGGCTGGACGAAACCGTGCGTTTTTTTGCCGACGGCCACGAGGAAGCGAGTTCTGTTTCAGTGAATCCCGATCCGATTGACACCAAAGCGGATGTATGATAAAATATGGACTGTATTCTCGCGGGTATGGCGGAATTGGCAGACGCGCCAGACTTAGGATCTGGTGTCTTCGACGTGCAGGTTCAAGTCCTGTTACCCGCACCAAAACCAAACCCTTGTGAAATGGCTTGTTAAGCGGATTCACAGGGGTTTTCTATTTGTCATTTTATGTGCTTTGGTGTTTGTTTGGTGTTTATTTTGCTAAAACCAGCTAGATAAAACCTATGGAAAGCTGATGGTAAGTATACTAAAATACAACGGCTCTCGAATCCACAAATAGGAAATCGATACAGTGAAAGCCACCTCAGCCAACAACCTATACAAATTTGAAGAAATCAAGCTCAAAAAGCAGGGATAGAAACGAAACCGGGATAAATTTTCCGGCTCTCTTTTATCTTCAGTGTGCATTTTGTCATTGCTCTGCGTTGATGATTCTCTCCTGTATACTGCCGTGCGTCTTTCCATGCAACGGCCCCGTCATGCGGTAACATTGTGCATTACCCTGGAGATGCGGTTCCAGCATCCGGCGCGTTTCTGGCCGGCGTAGCTCTCGCCTTTCTAAGACGCCGTTCATTTTCCGTAAGAGAAGTGTCAAGGGATTTTCTGATATTAAAAATCAATTTATTCATTACTAAGGGTTCCGGCTCATTGCCTCCTTTTCCTTCACCCAAGTTGGTGTACTTGTATCCCTTTTATTATCACAGTAAATGTGCGAGCAAACAGTTTTCTAGCATCAAAAAACGAAAATAAATTCCGGGAAATCTTGCTTCTACAGGGTGGATAATGGTATACTATATATTAATTATCAAGCAATTTTTCTACCTTTCGCCGTTTCCGCCTGTAGGAAGAAACGGCTGTCAGCCGGAAAGGAGGCTTTTCTCATTGATTAAGATAGAAAACCATCTCGGCACCATCGACATTTCTCATGAATATTTTGTCAACATCGTCGGTCACACTGCAACGGAGTGTTTCGGTGTGGCAGGGATGTCCGTCAGCGGTCCCGCGCAGGGAATCCGCAATGTACTGACAAGGAAGCAGGACAACATCGATAAGGGAGTCCGTGTCCGCTGTGTGGATGGGGCGCTAACCATTGATCTGCATATTGTAGTCACCTATGGCGTCAACATCCCTGCAATCGTCAAAAGTATCGTCAACAAAGTGCGCTACGTCGTCGAGGATTCAACCGGCCTGCATGTCAGCAAGGTCAACGTCTTTGTCGATTCGATGAAAGTGCAGTAATTACGGAAGGAAGGGCTTCCCTTTACTGCCCTTTCCATTAAGGAGTGCTGAAATTGATACAGGGTTCTACTCTGCGTGATGCGATCATCTCCGGTGCAAACAACATCACGAATCAAAAATACCGGGTGGACGAACTCAACGTCTTCCCCGTACCGGACGGAGATACCGGTACCAACATGTCCATGACGATTTCCAATGCAGCAAGGGAGTTATCCCTGCTTTCTGACGACGCCCCTGTGTCGGAGGTTGCTGCAAAGGCCGCAGCCGCCCTGCTTCGGGGCGCGCGCGGGAACTCCGGCGTCATCCTCTCACTGCTCTTCCGCGGCTTTTCCAAGGGTTTGACGGGTCTCGAGCAGGCGGGCAGTAAGGACATTGCCCGCGCTTTGCAAATTGGCGTCTCAGCGGCGTACAAGGCCGTCATGAAGCCGACTGAGGGCACCATCCTCACCGTCGCCCGTCTGGCAGGAGAACATGCCTCCGATATCTGTGAGGACGTCACCGATCCTGTCATGCTGTGGGACGAAATCGTAGACGCCGCGAGCAAGGCGCTCGATACGACGCCCGAGCTTTTGCCGGTACTCAAAAAGGCCGGCGTCGTGGATGCGGGCGGCAAGGGATTTCTTGTCATCTGCCAGGGCATGCAGGCCGTGTTCCACGGCGAGGGCATCATCCCTTCCAACGAGACGGATTCCACCGCTCCTGCAAAACAGACTGTTACCTTCGATGCAGCCGCACAGGCGGACGATGAAATCGTCTTTACCTACTGCACCGAGTTTATTGTCAAGAGAAAACGCGAAGCGGAGGATGCGCTCAAGCTTCGTGCCTACCTCGAATCCATCGGCGACTGCGTCGTGGTCGTGGATGACGACGATATCATCAAGGTGCATGTGCATACCGACAACCCTGGCAACGCATTGCAGGAAGGGCTCAAGTTCGGCATGCTGACCAACCTGAAAATTGAAAACATGCGAGAGCAGCACACCGCTCGCGTCATTGAAAATGCCCCTGTCCGTGAAAAGGGAAAGAGCCACACCTATGCTCCTGTCGAACCCGATCGCCCCTATGGGTTTGTTGCAGTAGCGGCAGGCGAGGGCATCCAGAGCCTGTTTACGGATTTGGGGGCGGACAATATCGTCAGCGGCGGGCAGACCATGAACCCGAGCACGGACGATATCCTCCATGCCATTCAGGCAACCCCGGCACAGACGGTGTTTGTGCTGCCAAACAACAAAAACATCATCATGGCTGCGGAACAGGCTGTCGAGCTTTCCGACCGGGAAGTCTGCGTCCTCCAGACCAGAACCATCCCGCAGGGCCTATCCGCAATGCTAGCCTTTGACGCAGATGCGACACTGGAGGAAAACCTCCTGAACATGACCAAGGCGTTTGACCGGGTATCCACCGGACAGATTACCTTTGCCGCGCGTGATTCCGAGTACGACGGCCACTCCATCAAGGAGGGTGAGGTGCTGGCCCTCGACAACGGTAAACTCAGCTTTATCGAGCACGACATCGTCAAGGCCTGCGTCAAGCTCACCCGTTCGCTCGTCCACAAAGACAGCTCGTTTATCACAATTTTGTACGGCGCGGACGCGACCGAAGAACAGGCAAACCAGGTCAAGGAACAGCTGAACAACCGTTTCGGCGGAGAAATCGAGATCAGCCTGATCAACGGTGGACAGCCTGTCTATTATTTCATCATTTCTGTAGAATAACGCTGGAACTTTTCCCGGAATACCCCCTGCATTTTGCCGGGGGTATTTCCTTTCCCGTCCGGCAGGAGGTGAACCATCATCAAACCGCTTGATCAATATGATATCCAATACCTGAAGGGAGTCGGCCCGAAACGGGCAGAACTCTACCACAAAGTCGGGGTACATACGCTGTATGATTTGCTGTACTATTTTCCGCGCAGTTACATTGACGTGACCTCCCCGGCTCCGATTGCCTCCGTGCCGCTCGACACCCCCTGCGCCATCGTTGCCACGGTCATTGCAAAATCCGCAGAACAGCGCATCAGAAAGGGAATGAGCTTGTACAAAGTCAAGGTCACAGACTATGCGACAGAGATGACCATCACGTTTTTTAACACAAAATATCTGGTCGAAAAACTCCAAATCGGAAAGCAATACCTCTTTTACGGCAAGGTAACGGGAAACTTCTTAAAGCGGGAGATGTCAAGTCCCATGTGTGAGGACATCAGCTCCACAGAGCACATGCTTCCCGTCTACCCCTTGACTGAGGGGCTGACCGGAAACATCCTGAAAAACAACGTCCGGGCAGTCCTCTCCCAGATTGACGACTCCTTCGCCGACCCCCTGCCCGATTCTCTGCGCACTCAGTATGGCCTGTGCCATCTGCGCTTTGCACTCGAGAGTATCCACTTCCCGAAATCGGATTACGACCTCTCCGTTGCCCGTCGCCGATTGATCTTCGATGAACTTCTCTCTTTACAGCTGGGACTTGCCCAGCTTAAACGGCGAGCGAGAAAACAAACCCGGATCCACATGGAGCCCGTTGATTTATCTGGCTTCTACCAATCCCTCCCCTTTTCCCCAACCGGCGCGCAAACACGCGCCATCGAAGAGGCGGCCCATGATATGACGGGAAAGGTTCCGATGAACCGCCTGGTACAGGGCGACGTCGGTTCCGGCAAAACGCTGGTGGCCGCTGCCGCCTGTCTCATCGCCTGTAAAAACGGCTGGCAGAGCGCGCTGATGGCCCCGACCGAGATTCTGGCCGAGCAGCATTACCGCTCCCTCTCCTCCCTGCTGGAGGGCACCGGCGTGCGCATCGGGTTGCTCACCGGCTCTTTGAGCGCAACGGAAAAACGGGAGGTCACCCGGCAAATTACCGAAGGAGAGCTTGACCTCGTCATCGGTACCCATGCGCTGATTCAGGACAAGGTGCGGTTTTCCACCCTGGGGCTGGTCGTCACGGACGAGCAGCACCGTTTCGGCGTGGAACAGCGCAGCATGCTCGCTTCAAAAGGGGAAAATCCACATATGCTGGTCATGTCGGCCACCCCGATCCCCCGCACTCTGGCGCTGATTATTTACGGGGACTTGGACGTCTCCATCATCGACGAGCTGCCGCCCGGCCGGCAGGTCATCCACACCTATGCCATCGACTCCGCCAAGCGGATGCGGGCGTTCGGCTTCGTCAAAAAGCACATAGATGAGGGCAGACAGGCCTATATTGTCTGCCCGTTGGTGGAACAGGGGGAGAGCGATTTAAAATCCGCCATCCAGTATGAGCGGCTCCTCCGAGAGAGATATTTCCCGCAGTACCGCGTCGGCCTTCTCCATGGCAAGATGAAGGCCGCTGAGAAAGACAAGGTCATGCGCGCGTTCCAGCACGGGGAAATCGACATCCTCGTCTCCACCACGGTCATCGAGGTGGGCGTGGACGTGCCGAATGCGGTCATTATGCTCATTGAAAACGCAGAGCGCTTCGGCCTCTCCCAATTGCACCAGCTGCGTGGAAGAGTCGGGCGTGGGGAATATCAGTCCTACTGCATTCTTGTCTCGGATGCACAAAATCAGGAGGCACGCGACCGTCTGGGTGTGATGTGCCAAACAACGGATGGCTTTGCCATCGCGGAATTTGACCTCAAGCAGCGGGGGCCTGGGGATTTTTTCGGGCACAAGCAGCACGGCCTCCCGGAACTCAAAATTGCGGATATGATGAACGACGTCGCGCTCATTCACCTGACGAAATCCGTCAGTGAGGAACTGCTCGCAGAGGACCCGGATTTCACTGAGCCGGAACACAAGGGACTGCGAGAAATGACCGAACGGCTCTTTTCTCAAGTGGAAGAGGCCGGCCTTAACTAAAAGGAGGAATCCCTATGAAAAAAAGCATTCTTCTGTTCGACTTAGATGGTACCCTCACGGATTCCGCGCCCGGAATCACCAATTCCGCCGCCTATGCGCTTCGCTCGTTCGGCATTGAGGTAAACCCCGCCGGCCTGCGGAAATTTGTCGGCCCGCCCCTCTTTGAGTCCTTTGAGAAATACTATGGCTTTTCTTCGGAGGAGGCCAAACGGGCGGTGACGAAATACCGGGAATACTTTGCGGACAGGGGAATCTTTGAAAACGAACCCTATGCGGGAATCAAAGAGATGTTACAGCAATTTGTTGATGCCGGTAAGCACCTGCTGGTCGCCACCTCCAAGCCGGTGACCTTTGCCGAACAGATTCTCGAGCATTTTTCCCTTGCATCTTATTTTGAGGGCATCTTCGGAAGCGAGCTTAATGGCACGCGTACAGATAAGGCGGAGGTCATCGCCTACGCGCTCGAACAGTCCGGCATTGCGGACAAGCAGCAGGCCGTGATGATTGGCGACCGCGAGTACGATATCCTCGGCGCAAGGGCAAACGGGCTTGACTGCATCGGCGTGCTCTATGGCTACGGCTCCAAGGAGGAATTGGAAGCGGCCGGAGCAACCCTGCTTGCCCGCACTCCACAGGATTTGGTAAGACTCCTGCTCTAGCGAGTAGCGTTTCTCCTAGCGATGGAAAGCGCCGACTATCCAGCTCTAAAAATCAAGCAAGAAGATCCGAACTCTTAAATCCGGGTCTTTTATTGTATAAGAAAAACCACGCGACAATCGCGTGGTTTTTCTTATACAAAACAAGCCGCAGAAATGCTCTGCGGCTTGTCCGTTTTAATGTGATTATCGTTTGCTCTTAAAAAGAGTCAGGATATCCCCGAACTCATCTTTCTCCCCATCGGCGGACAAATCTGCTGCACCAGTGGAGTCGTTGGTCTTCTTGTTGAGGAGATTGAACGCCGGATGGTTGCCATCCACCTTGTCATCCGAATCAAAGCCGGTTGCAATGACAGTGACCTGCATCTCGTCCTGGAAGCTGTCGTCAAACGCAGCGCCCCAGATAATGGTTGCATCCGGATGAGCGGCTTTCGTAATCATGGAAGAGGCGATATCCACCTCGTCGAGCCCGATATCCGGGGAAGAGGTGATGTTGATGATGACGCCGTGCGCGCCGTTGATAGAGGTTTCCAGCAGTGGGCTGGAAATAGCTGCAGCCGCAGCCGCTTCCGCCTTATCCTTGCCCTGCGCGCGGCCGACGCCCATGTGGGCAAAGCCAGCGTCCTTCATGACGGTTGTGACGTCCGCAAAGTCGAGGTTCACAAGACCCGGCACGTTAATCAAATCGGAAATGCTCTGTACGCCCTGCTTGAGAACGTTGTCCGCCGCATCAAAGGCGTTAGCAAGAGTAATTCTCTGTTCGGAAATCAGCTTGAGGCGTTCGTTCGGGATGACGACAAGGGAATCCACATGCTCTTTGAGCGCCGCAACGCCCTCTTCCGCCTGCTGCATTCTCTTTCTGCCTTCAAACATAAACGGCTTGGTCACGATGCCGACCGTCAAAATTCCCATTTCGCGGGCAATTTCCGCAATTACCGGAGCGGCACCGGTTCCAGTGCCGCCGCCCATCCCGGCAGTGATAAACACCATCTGGGAGCCTTTGAGTGCTGCTGCAATTTCTTCCCGGCTTTCCTCTGCTGCTCTCTGGCCTTTTTCCGGAGAGCCGCCGGCCCCTCTGCCCTTGGTCAGTTTTTCACCAATCTGGATTTTCTGAGTTGCCTGGGAACGATGCAATACCTGCTGGTCGGTATTTACCGCGATAAAATCAACGCTGCGCATCCCGGAAGCTATCATTCGATCCACTGCATTTCCGCCGCCGCCACCGACGCCAATCACATTTATCGCAACTACTTTTTCGAAATCATTGTCAAGGTCAAAATTCATAGGCATTACACTTGTCCCCCTATAGAAAATAATTATACAAAATCAGTACATATTTTTGAATATTACGGTGAGTAGATACGTCTACTTACAATTTATCAGAATTCCTATCAAAATTCAATAACATTTTGCGAAGTATCGATAAATTTTTAAACATCCGTGTGACAAACACGAAAATTACACCCAAATAGATAGATATACTAAGGATATTTCCAAGATAAGTTAAAAAAGCTGCCACAATCATGTTAAAGACCATACCACCTAAAAAAACACTAAGCTTAAAATCCCGGGCGACATAGGCTTTCATTGCCCCCAAAACAGAATCAAAAGCGGCGAGGAGCACAATAGCGACAATAACTGTATAATCTTTTGGGATTCTCATCGGTGTGTACATGCCGAGCAGCACTCCTGCCAGAATGCCTACAAGGGGGAGCAGTTTCCCAATCGAAAATTTCATTTATTCTTCCTCCTTCGGCGATGCATACTGGAAATTCAGGCCGCTGGTATAAGCGCCAATTTCTACCTGATTGTTTTTCTCAATTTTTGTGGTGATACCGACACTTGCCAGGGAATCCACTACGCCGCCCCGCATCTGCAGACCGGCGGCCAGCTTGTCCGGATCGCCGATAGCTCGGATAACATAGGGAGCACTGATCCGGTTGTTGTTTACGCTTACGACATTGCCTGCACAGCGCACCTCACTGGTGGCGAGGATACGCTCGCCGTTAATGGAAAGCGCCTCCGCCCCGGCGTCGCGAAGCTCATTGAGCACGAGCAGCAGGTCGGAATCGTGGATGACATAATCATTGGGGTCCGTATCGTCTAGCACGGCGGAGTAATTCATATCATCCAAAGTGACGATGAGTCCCGGGCCAGCGACATCCGTCATACCGGCCAGCAGCTCCGCCTGTCGAAGCCTGTCCTTATAAAAGATGACTGCATCGCCGCCCGCATCCTCGAGTTGAGACTCAAAGTTGTCAAGCTGGCTGCGATATTCTTTCATCTGCGCTTCCAGATTAGCAGAGCGTCCCTTTTCGGTATTATAGAGCTTTTGCAGTTCCTCTACCCTTGCGCTGTCTGTCGTCGTCGATTGCGTATTGGCGGCAATTACACTTCGTACTTGCAAAGTCACCATAAAGCTCAATATCAGACAGACCAGTGTGATTGCCAGAACCTGTGCTCTTTTATTCAATGATAACACCTAACCCTTTTCTTCATCCTGTGACTATTCTGTCAAGTTATCTGTGGTATCATCCGCCTCAGGCTGTGAAGCGGTATCGGCGGAAGAATTGCCGCCTGGTTACTCAGAGGCCCCAGAGGAAGTATCCTGCGGCTGTACCGAAGAAGTATCCGCCGAGGACACCGCCTGAGTAGAACTGCTTTTGCTAACCGGTTTGACTACCGCCTTCCCCGGTGTGGACGCATCAATAATTACCACTTCATTTTCCCGAAGCCCGTTGTCCAACACATATTTTACAAACTGCAGTTTATAGGAGATTTGGGAGACAGAGCCGACATAAATCGAGACTCGTTCATTATACCGAATTGTGATATTGAATTTATCCGTCAGATCAATTGCCTGAACCCCTGTAATTTTCCAATGGTTCAGCGCTTCAGTAATTTGGTCAAGCGTTTCAAAATCGGTTACAGATTCCTTGTCCACTTTCTGGCCTGCCGAGATGTTTTCAAGCTTGATGCCGGAAACTTCCATCACACCGTCGGGTTTTGCAGCACCGGTCTCCAGGATCTTTCCGTCCGCACTGAGCAAGGTATATTTTCCAGTAGACTCCATAAAAGCCAGGGATGGCTGCGCCTGCTCAACGGAAATCTCCACCACGCAGGGAAGCTTTCTCTTTACTTTTACGTTATTTATGTAGGGAAATGCCGTTTCTATCGCATGTTCAATGGTTTGAGTTTTAAAAGAGAACATGTTGTCCCCGCTGACGATACCGGAGGTACCAATCAACTGATCGGCAGAATACTTTCCAGTATCCCCCGTAACCTCCACGGTAGTAATTTTAAAGAAGACGGCAGAGGTGATGACCGCAGCAGAGGCGAGTACGAACAACAGCAGCAGCACAACCACCAGCCGCTGCCTCCGCTTTCTCTGCTTGCGGTGGCGTTTAGCATTTTGGGCCTGTGCGTATTCTCTTTTGCTCAGTTTCCGCCTACGCCCCGCAGGGCGCTGCTGCGCGGCCGGCCGAGAGGCCCTTGCCTGCCGTCCTCTTTTCTTATTCATAGACTAATACCTCAGGTTTTATTTTTCACGTCTAACTTTTGCGCCGAGCTGGCGCAGACTCTCTTCAATTTGTTCATAGCCACGATCGACGTGGTAAATTTCATCAATTTCAGTAATTCCCTGTGCAGTGAGCGCAGCGACAATCAAAGCTGCCCCTCCCCGCAAATCGGTACACTCCACCTTTGCGCCGGTAAGCTGTTCGACACCTTCCACAATGGCAACCTTGCCCTCCACACTAATTTTCGCACCCATGTGGCGAAGCTGTTCGACATGCTTGAAACGGTTTTCAAAGATATTCTCCACAAATACGGTAGAGCCCTCCGCACTGGACAGCGCTGCCATCAGCGGGGCCTGCATATCTGTGGGAAAACCGGGATAGGGCATGGTCCGTACTGCACGCACGGAAGTAAGGCGTTCATCGTTTCTCAGATAAATGCTGCTTTCTCCAGTCAGTACGGTGCAGCCACTTTCCTTTAAAATCGGAATCAAAGCATGGACGTGCGCCGGGTTTACAGATTTTAAAAAAACATCTCCTCTGGTTGCCGCTGCGGCAACCAAAAAGGTAGCAGTTTCAATCCGATCCGGAATGACCGTGTACTCACAGCCATGGAGGCCTTTTACGCCCTCAATATAAATTATACTCTCTCCAGCACGGCAAATTTTCGCGCCGCACTTGTTGAGGTAGTTTGCAAGGTCTACGATTTCCGGTTCCTGTGCAGCGTTGGAAATCGTCGTTGTCCCCTCTGCAAGGCACGCAGCAATCATCAAGTTTTCCGTCGCCCCGACGCTTGGGAAAGACAGGGAGAGGAATGTCCCTTCCAGAGTATCCTTGGCGGAACAGACAAGGTCGCCATGCTCTTCTTTAATATCGACCCCAAGCTGGCGCAGTCCTTCCAGATGCAGATCGATTGGACGGGGGCCGAGCTCGCAGCCGCCGGGATAGGAAATCGTCGTTGTGCGGCATCGGGAAATAGTCGCCCCTAAAAAAATAATGGAAGAGCGCATGCGCCGCATTAGAACATGCGGAATGCTGCAGCATTCTACCTGGGAGCTGTCCACCATAACTGTGGAACCCTCACGCCTTACTTTGCAACCCAAATACTCCAGAATTTCAATGGCTACATCGACATCAGAGAGCTTCGGACAATTATGTATCACGCTGATATCCCCGCACACTAGGCTTGCGGCAAGGATAGGAAGCGCGCTGTTCTTGGCACCGTGTACGGCGAGTTCTCCTTTTAAACGGTTTTTGCCTTCAACAATCAATTTCTCCATATCCACACACCCTTCTCTGTAAGCAGCAAAACAGGGAAAGGTCTGTGTCTTCCCTGCACTTTATCCTATGCAGGGGAGCACCGGCGTGTGAGACCTGATGTTTTACAGAATGGGAGCATTTTGAGGCCAAAAGGCTTCTCATGCTATTTATAGCTTAAAATGGGGTTATTTTTCCAAATCGGGTTTTGAACTCTGCAGCAGCTTCATGATTTCTCGGTAAATCCTCTCATTGGAGTCGATGACCGCAATCGAGCGGGCATTCTTCCCCAGAATTTTTAATTTTTCAGGGTCATCCACCAGTTTTTTAACAGCATTCACCAAGATTCTGCCGGTCAAATCCTTTTCCTCGATGACCACGGCGGCATTGGCGTTTTGCAGCACCATCGCGTTGTGGTATTGATGGTTTTCCGAGACATTCGGGGAAGGGATTAGAATGGACGCCTTGCCCGCAGCCTCAATTTCACTTAAAGTAATGGCACCCGCGCGCCCGATGACCAAATCGCTTGCCGCAAGTACCCGGGGCATATCATGGATATATTCGGTGATGTGTATTTTGTGATTATCTGATAAATCGACATGCCGTTCCTCGAGCAGTTCCGGGAGATAATCCACCCCATAGCTTCCCGTGGCATGGAAATGCCAAAGCCTGGCCTCTTTGTAATGCCAGGCAATGACGTCGGCGATTGCCTCGTTGATGCGCTTGGCGCCGAGACTTCCACCAAAGGATAAAATAACGGGCTCTTCCTCCGCGATTCCCAGTTCTTTTCTCGCCTTGTCGCGGTCGTAGAAGATAATCTCTTCGCGCACCGGATTGCCGACAACGGTGTAGTCCATATCCGGGTTCAGGTAATCCTTTGCCTTTTCGACTGCCAGCAAAACCTTATCTACCCGTTTCGCTAAAATCTTATTGGTCACGCCCGGAAAGGCGTTTTGTTCATGGATAATGGTAGGTACTCCGAGCTGGCAGGCGGCACGGACGACCGGCCCGCTGACATAGCCGCCGGTACCGACGACGATATCCGGATGAAAATCCTTGATAATCTGTTTTGCCCGGTGGCCGGCAGTCGAGAGGTTCCCAATCGCCTTGATGTTGTGCTTGACATTCTTCCAGTTGAGCTTGCGCTCAAACCCCCGTACGGAAATCTTCGCCATATCAAAGCCCGCCTTGGGAACAAGCTCCGCTTCCATACCGAGCGGCGTTCCGGCATATAGGATTTCCGCTTCCGGATGTCTGGCCCTTATATATCCGGCAACCGCCAGGGCGGGATTAATGTGCCCGCCGGTACCGCCGCCGACAAACAGAATTCTCATCTGTCTACTTCCCCCTTCCTGTGCTTCACTATGTCTTTTCCATCATGGAATATCGCGACACACTGAGCACAACGCCCATTTCCATCAACAGCATCATCAGGGACGAACCGCCCGCACTGAAAAACGGGAGGCTGATTCCGGTATTTGGAATGGTATTGGTGACGACCGCGATGTTTAAAAGCGCCTGAACGCCGACCTGTACGGTAATTCCGACAGCAAGCATGGCGCCGAATTTATCCGGCGAGCGCATGGCAATGACAAAGCCCCGCCAGACGAGCAGGACAAACAAAATAATGATAAAGGTTGCGCCGATAAAACCAAGCTCCTCGCACGCAATTGAAAAGACAAAGTCGTTTTGCGGTTCCGGGATATAGAGGAATTTCTGCTTGGAATTGCCGAGCCCCGCCCCCATCAGGCCGCCGGAGCCGATCGCCAGCAGGGATTGATAGGTCTGGAAGGTCTTGCCCTGAATATCCGCAAACGGGTCGAGCCAGTATTGAAGCCTCAACTTGGCGTGGTCAAGCAGGTTTGTAAACAAGAACAGGCAAGTGACACCTGCTATCGCAATCCCTCCGGGGATAAACAGGTATCGCAGGCGCGTCCCTCCGATAATCATCATAATAAAGGCAATCATCACGATAATAATCGTACCGGAAAGATGCTTTTCCAAAATGACCATTCCGGCCAGGATTGCAAGGATAATCATAAACGGCAAAATCCCATAGCGGAAGGTCTTCATCTTATTATAATAGATGGAGATAAAGTGTGCAAACATTAAGACCGTAGTAAATTTTGCAAGCTCCGATGGCTGGAAGGTTCCAAGCCCCGGGATAATAATCCAGCGCCTTGCGCCGTTTAATTCCGGCATAAACAGTACCACGGTGAGCAAAATCAGAGAGACAACAAAAATCGGTATCATTAACTTATGCAGAATATGGTAGTCGATGTGCGCAATGACAAGCATCGCCACCACACCGGCCACGGCAAAAATCAACTGCTTGGAGATAAACTCAAAGCTGTCGCCATAGACATAGTAGGCGTTGACATAGCTTGCAGAAAACATGGTGACAAGCCCAACTATCAGCAGTAAAAGGACAAGGACCAGAAAGGAGATATCAATTCCACTTTTTTTCTTTTTTTCTTTTTTGGCCTGTGATCTTTTCGCTTTTTTCACCAAAACCAGTACCCTGCCTTTCTCCCAAAATTTCACCGGGCATTTTCCCGGATTACAGCATCACCACCGCAGCAATGGATAGCAACACCCCAATCAGGGCCACTGCGGAAAATATAATCACAATTTTGTTTTCTCCATACCCGGACATTTCAAAATGGTGGTGAATCGGGCTCATCTTGAAGATGCGCTTTCCGGTCAGTTTGAAGCCCGTCACCTGGATGACGACGGAGAGTGCTTCAATGATGTACAAAATCCCGGCAAAAATCAATACCAGCGGGAAGTTTACGCCAAAGCCGAGGGCAACCACCATGCCGCCCAGAAACATCGAACCTGTATCGCCCATAAAGACCTTGGCCGGATGGATATTCCAGAACAGGAACCCTAAGCATCCGCCCGCAAGTGCCGCAGACAAAATCCCCATCGGCGGCACGCTGAGCATTCCGGAGATGATCAGGAAACCGAGGGCGACGACAAACGTAACCGAGGAGCTTAGCCCGTCGATACCGTCCGTCAAGTTGACGGCATTGACCAAAAATACAATTCCCACCATGGCCAGCGGGTAGTAGAAAAAGCTCAGGTTAATCTGTCCGATAAAAGGAAAGGTGACAATCGTGCTGCTGTCTCCCGCACAGTAGAGCAAAACCATGTACACGCCCGCCACGACAAACTGCAAAATCAGTTTCTGCTTTTCATTGAGCCCGAGATTCCTCTTTCTCACCGCTTTGATATAGTCATCGAGAAATCCGATAAAAGAAAAGCCAAGCGCCATGATGAATCCAGCAAACAGCTTCATATTGTAGGCTTTGTTCTGGATGATCTCCGGCACGGTGAGTGCTGCTACCAGATAGGCGGCAATCACCGCTGCGAGGATGCCGATGATGAACATAAACCCGCCCATAATCGGAGTGCCCTGCTTATCCTTGTGCCAGCGCGGCCCGATATCAAGAATTGTCTGTCCAAAGTGGATTTTTTTCAGAAACGGTATCAGCTTAAAGCCGATTAGCGCGGTCACGACCGCCGCGACGACCGCCGCAACAAAAACTGGCAGGTTACTCATCTGTTTTCGCACTCCCCATATGTTTTACTGATGATGTCCTCGAGCTTCATTGAGTGGCTCGCCTTGAACAGGACTGCATCCCCCGCGCATACCGTCTCTTTCAGGTACGCGCATACCGCCTCCTGGCTGTCAAAATGGGTGGATCTGACGGCTTCTCCGGCCCCTTTTGCATAGAGCACGCTTCGCGGCCCATAGCAGAGGAGTTCATCCAGATGAAGCTCGGCGCACAGCTTTCCGACCTCCAGGTGTCCCGGTTCCTCCATCGTTCCAAGCTCGAGCATGTCGCCGAGCACTGCAACATGCCGTCCATTACAGGCAAGGGAGGCAAAGGTGGTCAGGGAGGCTCTCATGGAATCCGGGCTTGCGTTGTAGCAGTCTGCCATCACGGTAATCCCCTGTGCATCGAAGATGCGCTGGCGGTTGCCGGAGGGTACATAGGAGAGCAGGCCATTTTGGCACTCCTCCTTGCTCAATCCCATCATCCGGCCAATGGCATAGGCGCACACTGCATTTTGCACGTTGTGCCGCCCGATGCAGGGGATTCTGACCGGGATTTCCTCATCCTCGTGGCAAAGAGTAAAACCAGTTTCAAAGGTGTTCTCCACAATATCTTTTGCATAATACTCCGCATTATGATTGTCCGCAGCGTAAAAGCAGATATTTTTAGAAGTTTTTTCATCGACTGTCTGGAGCAGGTCATTGTCCATGTTCAGCAGCAAAGGTCCGTCCTCTTTGAGACCGGCTAGAATCTCCAGCTTTGCGGCGAGGATATTCTCCCTGGTGCCGAGGTTTTGGAGGTGGGACACGCCGATGTTGGTGATGACCGCGAGGTCGGGGCGCACCGCTTTGGAAAGCGCCTCAATTTCCCCTCTCGCGCTCATTCCCATTTCTATGACGGCCGCCTCATGCTCTCCATTCAGGGCAAAGAGGGTTTTTGGCAGGCCGATTTCGTTGTTGTAGTTGCCCTGCGTTTTCAGGGTGTTGTATTTCTGAGAAAGGACGGCGGCAATCATATCCTTGGTCGTCGTCTTACCGACGCTGCCCGTCACTCCGACGACTTTCGGAGTAAAACGGCTGCGATAGCCTGCGCCGATGTCGATGTGTGCCCGCATGGTATTCGGCACGACGATAAGCGGCAGATTCCTGTAATCCTCTGCTATCTTGCTTACCACTGCGCATACGGCACCTTTCTCTATCGCAGAGGCGACGAACCGGTGCCCGTCGAACACTTCGCCATTAATGGCGACAAAGACGCTGCCCGGCTCGATATCTCTCGAATCCGTGCTGATATGGGTTACCGGCGTATTTCCGATAAGATTTCGGGGTTCTCCCCCGCAGAAGGATATGATGTCACTGAGTAAGAGTGTGTCCACTGGCTTTTCCCCTTTTTCAGAGGGAATATTTCCCTGCTATTTTTTCAGTTTCCGCTCCATGCGGATGCGCTCGAGCATTTCTCTGACAATTTCCCGTTCGTCAAAAAAAATAGTCGCGTCATGCAGAACCTGATAATCCTCATGCCCTTTGCCCGCAAGTATAATCAAATCATCTTTCTGAGCGTGTGTCAAGGTGTAATAAATAGCTTCATACCGGTCCGGTATAACGACATGCGGCGTTTTGTACGTTTCAAAGCCGGGCAGTCCGTCCTCGATAATGCGCATCGGGTCCTCATCCCGCGGATTATCGCTGGTGAAAACGACAAAATCCGCGTGCTTCGCCACGCTCTCTACCATCTTTGGGCGCTTAGCGCGGTCCCGGTTGCCGGCACATCCAAAGAGCACAACGAGCCTTCCGGTCTTGACCTTTTCCATGGCCTCCAGAATCTGCTCGAGACCGTCCGGCGTGTGGGCATAATCGCACATCAGTGTGTAATCCTCGCCGGTCTCGATGACCTCGCTGCGCCCCTTGACTCCGGGAAAGGTGTCGATGACTCTGGCTGCCGCCTTCAAATCAAATCCCAGGGAGACCAAACAAGCCGCAGCAGCCAGGGCGTTGGAGACGGAAAAGTCTCCCGGCATGCAGAAGTGGACTCTTGCAATCGTCAGGTCTGCGACGATGGTAAAATCCACCCCGTCCGGACGGAAGGTGATGCTTCTCGCGGTGAAATCCGCGTTGTTGTCATGCGTGGAAAAGGTATATTTCGGGCAACAGATCATGTCGTCAAGCCGATTGCCGTACTTATCGTCAAAATTGATGACTGCATTGTCCGTCATCTCAAACAGCTTTGCCTTGGCCTGAAAATAGTTTTCCATCGTGCCGTGGTAATCAAGATGATCCTGTGTCAGGTTGGTAAAGATGGCGGAAGCAAACTGGATACCGTCAAGCCGGTGCTGGTCGAGCGCATGGGAGGAAGCCTCCATCACCACATATTCGCAGCCCGCCTTGAGCATGCGCGCAAACAGCGCGTGAAGCTCTCCCGGGTCGGGCGTCGTATGCTTGGCGGGGATAACCATATCCCCGATTTCATTCTGAATAGTCCCGAGCAACCCGACCTTGTGGCCTAAATCCGTAAGCATGTGCTTGAGGATGTTGGTAATCGTGGTTTTGCCGTTAGTCCCGGTCACGCCGATGATTTTCAGCTTTTCGGCTGGATATCCAAAGAATGCCGCGCTCATCAGCGCATAGGCGTTTCGGGTATTTTTCACAAGGATTTGGCAGTCAAGGCCGACGTCGTGTTCGGCTACGACCGCACGGGCGCCCGCTTCGACCGCCTCTTTTGCATGGTCGTGCCCGTCGAATTTAAGCCCTTTGATACAGATAAATACACTGTCTGGCACGACCTGCCTGGAATCAGCGGTAACGCAGGAGACATCAAAGTCAATGCCGCCCGTATCGCATACCCGCTGCATGATTTCGCTGAGTTTCATGGGGGAGTTCCCCTCCTTTCTCATCGGTGACGGATTTAGTCAGCAGAGCCCTCTTTATCCCGGAACTCCACCGTAATCACAGTGCCGCGCGGTACCTGTTCCCCTTCGGCGACCGACTGGGAAATTGAAGTGGTACTGCCTTCCACACCGGCGCCGGTCACCCTCATCTGTAAGCCTGCATTTGTCAGCCTTGCGTTAACCTGGTCGCCGGACAAATCGAGCACATTCGGGACTGTCACCATCTCATTTTCTCCTTCTTCGGTGTAAAGGATGACGGTACCTCCATTCGGGACGGAGGAACCATATTCCGGCACCTGCCGAAGCACGGTCGTGCCGCTTCCGACGACCTCGGAGCTCAAATTGCTCTGTCTTAAGGTATTCTGCGCTTCGAGCAGCTCGGAATTTGTCACATTCGGGACGGTGACATCCAGTTCTGCAAGCTCTTCGCTTGAATACTTCGGTTCAATGCCGAGATACGGCAGGGCGTCTGCAAGTACAGCGGCGGCAGCCGGGGCTGCAAGCACGCTTCCGTATTGGCTGTAGCTCTTGGAGTTGTCAAGCAGGATGAGCACTGCGATTTCCGGGTCATCCGCTGGAGCCATGGCGAAAAAGGAGGCGATTCTCGCATTCGGGTCGTCGCTGTCCAGTTTCTCCGCCGTACCGCTCTTTCCGCCGACCCGGTATCCCGGGATGTAGGCGTTTTTACCGCCGCCGTCCGTGACGACGCTTTCGAGCACCTCGCAGACTTTCTTGGAGGTCTCGTTGGAGATGACCTGGCGTTTGACTTCGGTGCCAAAGGACTTGACAACATTGCCGTCTGCGTCAAGAATCTGTTTGACCAGATGCGGCTGGACGAGATATCCGCCGTTGATTGCCGCACAGGCGGCCGTCATCATCTGGATAGGGGTGATTTTATTGGACTGACCGAACGAGCAGCTGGCAAGCTCGACCGGACCCATCTGGCTTGCGTCCATGACGATCCCCTTTTCCTCGCCCGGCAAGTCGATGCCGGTCTTGGAGGTAAAGCCATAGGCGCTGAGGTATTTTGTAAATTTATCAACGCCGAGGCGGCGTCCGAGCTCAATAAAGACCGGGTTACACGAGTTGCCAACGCCCTGTACAAAGGTCTCTGAACCGTGTCCGCCGGTTTTCCAGCAATGCATTGTCACGCCAGCCACTTCTGCATAGCCTTTGCAGAAAAAAGTGTCGTTGAAAGAGGCCACTCCTTCTTCCAGCGCACTGGAGAAGGTGACAATTTTGAATACCGATCCTGGCTCATAAATATCGGAAATAATCTTGTTTCTCCACTGGTAGTTTTGGGCTTCACTGAGTTTTTCGCTGCGCTCATCACCAGACAGCGTGTCAATTGCGGCACGGGTTTTCTCATCCGCAATGACAAACGGCTCATTCAAATTAAAATCCGGCTTGGTTGCCATTGCGAGGATCTCCCCGGTCTTGACGTTCATAACAATCCCGGCCGCTCTGTCCTGAACATTGTGCTCTTCCACCGCAATGTCGAGCTGCTTTTCCAGATAGTGCTGAATGGCCTGGTCAATGGTGAGCACGAGGCTGTTTCCATCCTCTGCGCTGACCATCGTCTCATATTCGTCCGGCATGTCGATGCCCCACGCATTTCTCGCAGAGAGCACGGTCCCCGCGGTACCCTGCAGGTAGCTGTCATAGTAAGCCTCAATACCGGCAAGCCCCTTGTTGTCCGTTCCGGTAAAGCCGAGCACGGTGGAGGCGAAGTTGTCAAATGGGTAGTAGCGCTTGGAGTCCTCAATCAGGTTGATGCCGTCGATATCGTTGTCCGAAGCAAAGGCGATGACCTGCTCCGCCACCGTCCTGTCCACCTTACGCTTAATAATCTCATAATAGGAGGAGGTCTTCTGGCAGGCCTCCATGATTTTTGATTCTTCCACCCCCAAAATCGGGGCGAGCCCGGAGGAGATAAGCTGCCAGTCTTTCTCGTCAATCTGCGCGGGAGCAAGTACAATTGTCCAGGCAGTCGCACTCTGGGCAAGCACCGTCATATTGGCGTCGTAAATCGTACCGCGTGAGGCGGTGATGGTTGTCTGGCTCATCTGCTGGTTTTCCGCTTTGCTCTTGTAAAATTCTCCGTCGACAATCTGCAACTGAAACAGCCGCACCGTCACGGTCATAAAGCCGACCAATATAATCAGAGCCGCTACCCAAAGCATGCGTTTTCGCATTGCTCCGCTGGGGCTTTTGGCCATATCAGGCACCTCCATCTTTTTATCATGCTGGAAATGTGCGGATGATATGCACATCCCTGAAATACCGCTTTGAAAGAAAAAGAGTCAAGAATCTGCTTCTCAACCCTTTTTAAGGTACATCACATACCTATTGATTATTTATCTGAGATATTCCATCAGCTGTTCAAACCAGCCGCTGATACGCTTAAAAATATTCGGTTTGACCATATCCTTGGAGAGGACGACTTTTTCCTCGTCCGACAAAGATACATACTGCACCTGCTGTTTTTCCATCTTCTGCATGCCGAGGTTTTTCGTCGCATAGTCCTCGACGTTTTTCAGCGAGGTTTTGCCTTCCAGCTCCATGTCGAGGCGGGTACCCTCACTCTGCAAAATTGTCATTTGCTTATTTGCCTGCCTGATTTCCTCGTTTGCCTCAATAATCAGTACGCGGTTGTAAATCAGCACAGAAGCCAGAACGCCGACAACCACAAGCATCAGGATTGCCTTGGCAGGATTCATCCCAAGCACCGTGCGTTTACGGGCAGCGCGTTTGGGCGTCACTACCTCGACGGCAGGGCGTTTCTTTTTTTCTTCAAATTTGGAAAGATCATATGCTGTATTGCCGTTCACAGGTATTTCCTCCATTTCTTAGACGCGACAGACGTTTTTACTTGCCGGAATTGGGTTGAGACAATTCCGGCTGTGAAAGCTGCGTGTTTGCAGGCTCTTGTAATACGGTTTGCTCTTGCGTGTCTGGATATTTCATGAGCAAATCCCGGATTTCACGTAAAAGCAGGGTTTGCTCGTCGGGTTTTTCTTCCGGTTTCTCCTGCGGGGCCGCTTCCCGCCTTTTCAGCTTTGCAAGCAGCTTGATGGCAAGAAAGATACTCAGCGCAATAATCAGGAAATCCACGATATTTTGTAAAAACATCCCATAGTTAAGGGTGTTTGGAGTGCCGTCCGCATTTGTACCAAGCACCCATTTCATACTTTCAAAGGAAACGGAACCAAGCAGGATGGAAATGAGAGGCATGATGATATCACCGACCAAAGACGAGACGATTTTGCCAAACGCCCCGCCGATGATAACGCCGACCGCCATATCAAAAATGTTGCCCTTGATAGCAAATTCTTTAAATTCTTGGAGAAATTTCTTCATACTGGTTTTGTTTTCCTTTATGATTTTTTCCTGCCTACCGGCAGATTCAGCCAATCAAAGTTTCTCCGCAATACGGAGCTTTGCGCTTCTGCTGCGCGGATTTTCCGCGAGCTCGTTCTCCCCCGCCTCAATGGGTTTTCTGGTAATCAGTTTGATTTTCGGCTTGTTGCCGCACACGCATACCGGAAATTCCGGCGGGCAGGTACAGCCTTGCGCCATAGATTTAAATTTTTGCTTAACCATCCGATCCTCCAATGAATGGAAGGTGATGACCGCGAACCGGCCGCCGGGTTTTAGGCAGTCGAATACATCGTCAAGTGCTCTGGAGAGGTTGTCCAGCTCCGAATTGACAGCAATCCGGATGGCCTGAAAGCTTCTCCGGGAGGGATTCTTTTCCCTGCGGGATTTTGCCGGGACAGCACTGCGGATAATCTCCGCAAGCTCTCCGGTGGTTGGAGGGCTGTTGCGCTGTG
>UQSL01000015.1 GCA_900543705.1 uncultured Oscillospiraceae bacterium | reverse complement strand
TTCTGGCGTATATCTTTTGTTTGGTACTCCTTTTGGCATAACAAACACCCCATTCATTAGATAGTATACCACACTGTCTAACAAATGGGGTGCAGTTCAAACAAACTGCGGTGTTTTCTTTTTGCGTACATACGGATACTGTGTGAAAACAAAGTCAGTTAACGTCGAATTAACATAATTTTTCTTTTAAACTGCAAATCCCTGCCTGGGTATTTCGCCTGTATTCCCAGGTTATCCACGAATTCCACATACTTTTCCACAGCGTTTCTTCCCTATTTCCACTGATATTATGGAAACAACTTGTCCTTGGAGATTTTCTGTTTTTAGAGAATAAAAATACACTTCCGCTGTGGTGAATATCGCTTGGCTGGGGAGTCAAAATAAGGAAGCGGACTTTGGTTTTTAAAAAAGTGAATCTTGGAAAAAACATCCCGCAGTTGCATTACAAACAGCTGAAAGCGATAGAGACGGTAGAAAGTTTGTCCGGGAGGTGAGTAATTTGCTCAGAGGAGTTAATAAGCGGGTCGTGGAAATCACGGATACCCAGAGCGAATATTTTGAAAGAATCTATTTTGTTGTACGGGAAAACGCCTGTGCCCGGGATATGAAAAAATTGGAGCGGGAAGCGCTCAAGTATACACAGAGGCAAACGGGGGGAATTCCTCCTCTGCAAAAGGAGCTCGAACATCCTTCCACCGTGACGGTTCGGGTGGGCGGAAGAGTCAAACGGATACTCATGAGGGTGCTCAAATACGCGGCGATCGCCTCCGCAGGTGGGGCCGCCTTATTTGCAGTGCAGATGCTCTTTTTTTAAGGCGGAAAAACTCCGATATTTTCTCGCCTGGATCCGACACAAAACCTGCAAAATATGATATAATAACTGAAAAGCAGTTATAAGCTTTATTTTTATAGCCTGTCTGCGGCGATCGCCTATGATTTCGCTGCTGTTTCGCGTTCACGAAATAGCACAAACACTTTTGGACACGAGTGGCAGTGGCTATCATGCAGGAATCCCGCAGGATGAACGCCTCTGTAACAGCCATCCGTGATATACCGGGGCCGGCTGGGCGGCAGATATCTATTTCATTCCGGGCGTTATACGACAGGCTGGATCGATTTTTAAATTACCGGAGGAACAATCAGTGCCAAAACGAGAAAACTCACCGCGGGAATCATCGCCGCGGGAAGATATCATAGCAGGCAGGAACGCTGTACTGGAAGCTCTTAAGTCAGGGACGGGACTGGAAGCTGTCTACCTTGCAAAGGGTGATCGGCAGGGGAGTATCGTACGGATTTTATCCCTATGCGCGGAACATGGGGTGACTGTCAAAGAGGTGAGTCCCGCCAAGCTCGACGGAATGTGTCCGGACAGTGCTCATCAGGGTGTCGCAGCAGTGCTTTCCGCCGCGACCTACTCCACATTGGATGATTTATTTGCCATTGCAAACGAGCGGGAGGAACCTCCCTTTTTTATTATTGCGGATGAAATCGAGGATCCACACAACCTGGGGGCCATCATCCGCAGCGCGGAGGCATGCGGCGCACATGGCGTCATTATCCCCAAGCGGCGCAGTGCCGGGTTGACTTCCACCGTCTACAAGACCTCCGCCGGGGCGCTCAGCCATGTGGCGGTCGCCAAGGTGCCAAACCTCGTGTCCGCGATCGTAGAACTCAAAGAGCGCGGGGTATGGGTCTTTGCCGCAGACATGGACGGGCAAACTTGGTGTGGGCTCGATTACACGGGAGCAGTCGCACTGGTCATTGGTTCAGAAGGGCGCGGCGTCGGCCGTCTGGTGAGGGAAAACTGTGATTTCCTGGTATCCATGCCGATGCGCGGGCAGATAAATTCCCTTAACGCCTCCGTTGCGGGCTCTATCCTGATGTATGAGGTGCTTCGGCAAAGGATGGGACTCCCGGCGTTTTCTCCGAAAAAATAGGTGTGTTACGCACCGCCAAATCATGCCAGAATGAGGAGGTTGCACGATGAGCAAAAACTATTCCCTGGACGATATTCTCACGGAAGTTAAACATAAAAAAGAGCAGGATCCAGCCGCCCGTTCGATTAGCCACGCGGATGAACTCGTGGAGGAAATCCTGATGGAGCGGGAATCCGAAGTCAAAAAACATGCGTCCGGCATCGGGGAGACCAGGGTGTTACCGGCGGAAAAACAACCAGCGCCCCGGCAGGGCCGCATGCAGGCGGATTCGACCGGGAAGGAAACTTCAGCAACCCCTAAAGCCGCCGAAGTTTTAGCAGAGCCGGCAGTGGATGCTGCAAAGCAGGAAGTAAATCAAGAGAAACCAAAACCAAACCCTGTTTTAGAAAAACAACCGGATTCTCCGACTGCTGATACAGTGCCCGAAATGACCCGGCAGTCCTACAAACGAAGCGGAAATCCAAAGGAAAAGAAAGCAAAGCGCGGCGATACCGGCTACTTTACACGTTCGTTCAAGCAGGTGCGCCCTGCCGAGGTAGAAGAACAGCCTGCAGGACGGGAAATTGGATCCGGATCAGATAAGACGCCCCGCGAACTGATGCAAAAGCACCTGCAGGCGAAGGTGGGATTGATTTTTACGCAGCAGCTGTCAGATGTCCCGGTCAAGACAAAATATGAGATTGTCGGCGGAGAAAAGAAGCTTGCCGAGGCGCAAAAATACAATACCCAGACTCTAAAAGCCCAAGCGGACAAGCGCAGTATCACGGAGGCGTTTGAACGCGCGGCGGTGGCGGGACCGGTATTTCGGGATACCGCTCCGGTAATGTTTGACACAAAATCCTCTTTGAAGATAAACCTTCCGAAGAAAAAAGAAGAGCCCGAACCAAAACCGGGGCCGGAGAACTCAACGGAGCCGGGGACTCCGGAGAAAGGGGCTGAACAGGCTATCCCGGCAAGTGGAGAGGAAGATTTCCCGGTCAGAGAAGAAGTGCTTCATATGCATGAGGAGCTGAGCAAAAAACGGGAAGAAAAGGTCAAGAAATTCCATTTGCTTGACACGGAAGAACCGGACGATGAGGATGAGGAAGAACAGCCGGAGCCAGTTCAGAGTATCGATGATTTTGAAAGTTTTGAGGACACTCAAGCAGTGCAGAACGATTTGAATTTCACCCGTTTCAAAGTGGTGTTCCGGCTGGGAGTTGTAACGGTGCTGACCGTGCTTTCGCTCTACATAGGACTGAGCACGCAGCTTTCCCTACCACTTCCAAAGATGTTTTCCGCTTCCTCAGACCCATTTCTGTATCTGCTGATTAACCTGGGGCTTATCGTGGTGGCAGCGCTTTTGTGCATCGGCGCGATTGGGCGGGGGTTACTCTCCCTGTTCACCTTCTCACCGGATTCGGACTCTTTCTGTGCGGCGGCAATAATTGGGGCCATTGTGCAAGGAGCGGTATTCCTGACAAAACCAGAGATTATCAATCAGGTAAACGGCCTGTCGGTTCTGGCGCCGGTGGCGCTGATTGTCCTTTTATGCAACTGCATTGGAAAGCTGTGCATGATTGACCGCATCCGGCGAAATTTCCGCCTTGTCTCCAGCCAGTATGAGAAAAACGGTATCTTTGTCGTCACGGATGAGGATTTTGTCTTTAATATGACGAAAGTCCCTCGTGCGGAGGATACTGTAGTTGTTGGACATGCCAAGGCCGGGTTTTTACAGGGCTTTTTGGAAAATTCCTACGCACCGGACAATGCAGACAATATCAGCCGGTATCTGGCCCCAATCTGTTTAGGCGGCGGGCTTGTCATCAGTATCGCCTGCTATCTGCTGACGAATAATCTTTACAACGCGGTGACTGTGTTTGCAGCGGTTGAGTGCATGTGTGCTCCGGCTGCTGCAACGCTTGGGATGAATCTGCCGCTGCTTCGGTCAGGAAAATCTCTTTCCAAAGCGGGCGCGATGATTACCGGCGCCTCCGCGGTCATGGAGTATGGCGATGCTTTGGGCGTGATGGTGGACGTCAGCGAGATTATCCGACCAAGTGACGTCGAAGTGAACGGCATCAAGATGATGAACACGCCCCGCATGGATGAGGCGATCCTCAATGCGGCAAGCCTGGTCTGCCGGGTGGACAGCCCGTTATCCGGCCTGTTTTTACAGATTCTGCAAAACCGGAAGGATTTGCTCAAAAGCGTGGATTCCGTTATCTATGAGGATTCGATGGGGCTTTCCGGCTGGGTGGACGGAAAACGGGTGTTGGTCGGTAACCGTCAGCTGATGCTCAACCACTCGATTCATATTCCAAAGGTGGAATATGAAAAGCGTACCAAGCGGGGCCCGCAGTATGTCGTCTATGTGGCGGTAGACGGGGAACTCAGTGCAATGTTTCTGGTTCTCTACCGGGTCAGTGAAAGCGTTAAGCGCGCCATGCAGCGCATTGTGGATAACGGCTTTAAAGTGTATATCAAGACCACTGATTCCAACCTGGATGAGGCGCGGATTGCCGAGATGTGCGGGGTGGATGTCGGAATGCTCAGCATGATTCCGCAGTATCTGTACGCGGAGTACGACCAGAAATGTACGCCGCGCAGCAATATGAAGGCGTCGGTTGCCTACACCGGCGGGATTGAGGCTTACTTTAAAGCCCTTGTCAGCTGTGTGCGGCTGAGAAGCTGCCTGTCCCTGACCTCGGCGTTTTATCTGTGCTCCGCAGGCCTTGGACTGGGGCTTATTATCCTCTTTACGTTGCTTGGCTCCACCTCGGTGATCAAGCTGCTGTCTGTCCTGATTTATCAACTGTTCTGGATTGCGGCAACCGTTATCATTACCAATATAAAGAAGTACTGATTTTCCACATGTTTAGAAAAATTGCACAAAGCCCCTGGCAGGATTTTTGTCATGCCGGAGGCTCTTTTTTTTCATCTCCCTCCCTTTTTTAGTTGATTTATATGTGGACTTAGGATATAATCATTAACATAAGAGTAGACTACATTAGATATTTTGTACAATGATTGTCAGGGCAAACTCTGAAATTCAATCAGCCACAGGCTGAAAGGGGAGATTACGATGAAACAGTACACTTCACAAAACATCAAAAATGTCGCGCTTGCAGGACATGGCAACGCGGGAAAGACGTCGCTTGCAGAGGCTCTGTTGTTTTTGACCGGTGCGACTGACAGACTCGGTAAGACTTCAGAAGGCAATACGGTCTGCGATTTTGACGCTGAGGAAATCAGGAGAGTCTCCTCTGTTTCCACCGCGGTTGCCCCTGTGGAATATGAAAACACCAAAATCAATCTCATCGACACTCCGGGACTGTTTGACTTTGAAGGCGGCTTCCGGGAAGGTACCCGTCCGGCGGAAAGCGTGCTCATCTGTGTATCCGGAAAATCCGGCGTCTCGGTCGGTACGGAAAAGGCGTATGAGTTTGCCACCAAAAATGCAAAAGCCCACATGTTCTATGTCTCCAAATTGGATCGGGAGAGCGCAGACTTCTATAAGGTGCTTGAGGAACTCAAAGCCACCTTCGGTCCCACCGTCTGCCCGCTTGTCGTGCCGTATGTGGAGGAGCGCAAGGCCGTCTGCTACATAAACCTTGTCGATATGAAGGCATACCAGTATGACGAGCAGGGCAAAGCGACGGAGGTTTCCATGCCGGATACCGGACACCGCCTCGACGGCCTGATTGCCGCCATCAGTGAGGCGGTCGCAGAATCGGATGAGGCATTGTTTGAAAAATATTTCTCCGGCGAGCAGTTTACGAGAGAAGAGATGATACAGGGAATCCGTGTCGGTGTCAAAAACGGCAACATCACACCGGTCATCTGCGGCTCTGCACTCACTCTTGCTGCAGTCGATATGCTGCTTGATCTGATGGTGGAGCTGCTTCCGAGCGCGAGTGAGGCGAGTGCCGAGTTTGCCACTGACGAAGCAGGCGAGACTATCGCGGTCGAATGCAAGGAAGACGAACCGTTTTCCTCCTATGTGTTTAAGACGGTGGCCGACCCATTTATCGGCAAGATTTCCTATATGAAGGTTGTCACCGGCAAGCTTGCCTCCGACACCCCGCTGTTCAATATGCGTACTGGCCAGCCGGAGCGCATGGGCAAGCTCGTGTTCTTACACGGCAAAAAGCAGGAGGATGCTTCGGCGGTGTGTGCGGGCGATATCTGTGCGATTACCAAGCTCGCTTCCACGATGACGGGCGACACTCTCTGCGACCCGAAGAGAAAGCTCGTCTTTGAGGGCATCGGCTTCCCGACTCCCTGTTATTCGATGGCCATCCGTCCCAGGGCAAAGGGGGATGAGGCGAAGATTGCACAGGGCCTGTCCAAGCTGATCGAGGAAGACCCGACGCTCTCCTTTGAAATCAACAATGAGACCCATCAGCAGATTCTCTCCGGGCTCGGTGAGCAGCACCTGGAAGTTGCGATAAGCAAGCTGCGCGACAAGTTCGGCGTGGAGATGGATTTGGAGCCGCCGAAGGTGGCATACCGAGAGACCATCCGCAAAAAGGTTAAAGTGGAAGGAAAGCATAAGAAACAGACGGGCGGACATGGACAGTTCGGCGATGTCTGGATTGAATTTGAGCCGTGTGACAGCGACGACCTCGTGTTTGAGGAAAATGTCTTCGGCGGCGCGGTTCCGCGGAACTACTTCCCGGCTGTCGAAAAAGGCCTGCGCGATTCCGCGCAAAAGGGCGTTCTAGCAGGCTATCCGGTGGTCGGGCTGAAGGCCACTCTAGTCGACGGTTCCTATCATCCGGTCGATTCCTCAGAGATGGCGTTTAAGACTGCCGCTTCCCTGGCGTACAAGGCCGGTTTGGCGGAGGCTTCCCCGGTTCTGCTTGAACCGATTGGAGAACTACATGCCATTATTCCGGATGCAAACACCGGCGATTTGATGGGCGAGGTGACCAAGCGGCGCGGACGTGTCCTCGGCATGAACCCCATTTCCGACGGCATCCAGGAAATAGTGGCAGAAGTCCCGATGGCGGAGATGCATGATTTCACTACCTATCTGCGCTCCACAACGCAGGGACGCGGTAGCTTTGAGGTGCACTTTGTCCGCTATGAGCAGGTTCCATCAAATCTGGAAGTTGCAATCATTGAAGCTTCGAAAGACAATCTGGAAGAATAACACCGAGCAAACAGGAGCGGAGGAATCCGCTCCTGTTTTTTACTGCTCTGCGGGGTTTACATGGACCATGCAGTGCTTGATTTCGCTGTATTCCTCCTCTACACGGTCGTGTACCTTATGGGCGATTTGGTGGGCCTGGGAGAGCGGAAGGGTTCCATCCACGCTGATTTCCACATCGACATAGACCCTGTCCCCGAATAATCGGGTATGGATATCGTCGAGTGCTTCTACACCTTCGGAATCAAGAATCACTCCGCGCAGGGCTTCGAGCAACTTCTCATTACAGGAGTGGTCTGTCATCCGGCGCACTGCGTCTAAAAAGACATTCACTGCGGCCTTGAGAATAAATATGCAGATAATAATCCCGGCGACAGGGTCCATCCACGCAAAACCCATCCTTGCGCCGGCGATCCCGATAAGACTGCCGATGGAGGAAAGCGCGTCGGAACGGTGATGCCACGCATCCGCCATCAGGGCGCTGGAATGGATTTTTTTCGATGCCGCACGAGTGTACCAGTACATTGCCTCTTTAGAAAGAATAGAAATCAGAGCGGCGATAAGCGCCAGCATTCCCGGGACGGCGGGATATCCGGTGCCATGTGACAGGTTGAGGATTCCGGAACAACCGATGCCAATCCCTGTGGCAAAGAGCAAAAATGAGAGAATTACAGCGGCAACGCACTCCATACGTTCATGACCGTAGGGATGTTCTTTGTCCGGCGCTTTGGCGGACAGTTTTACTCCCAACATGACGATAAAGGTACTTAAAACGTCTGAGGCGGAATGGGCCGCATCCGATACCATGGCGGAAGAATGGGCGATAATTCCGGCAAATAGCTTAAATGCTGATAAGAGGAGATTGCCTGCCACGGTTACAAGGGAGATATGTATCGCAAACTTTTGGCGTTCCATCTCTTGGGTTCCCTCCTGAAATCTGACATAGGATAATAGAGGATATCCGGCAAAAAGAAACGTGTGCCTGCGAAACAGAATCTCTGTCCCGCAGGCACACGTTGGCAACATGCACTGCTGCCGTTTCCACGCGGCCCGGTTTTTATTCCAGTTATGCGGACAAAACCTGTCTGAGTTCATCATACCGGATAAGCTGATCATTATAGTATATGTCGGGAAAGCGAGAGGGGTGCGTTCCTGGACGGTTCTTACGAAAACAGGTACAATAAACAGCAGACTACCAATAAAAACTAATTGAAAATGATCACCGTTTCCCTTTATAAAGGGAAGCGGTGGACAGCAAGTTCAGTAATTGTTTTATGGAATCTCAACGAAAGGCTTTGGCGAGGATACTATCCCGGAGGCTTATTCCACGAAATCCCGGCGCGGGAATTTTTTGATGATGAGCACTACCACAAGCACAGTCAGGATAATTTCCGGAATCATATAGCTACCGTTGTAGGTCAGCGAGTAGAGCCAGACCGGCATATCCTCCGGTGCATATTCTCCCCAGATGAGGATACCGGAGAGAAAACTGCACGCATAGCGGATAAGCCCCGATACGGCGGTTCCCACGCCAACTCCGACCAGGCGGTGCTTGAATCCACGAGCAAAGACACAGCTGAGTCCCATTGCGGTGAAGGCGATCAGGTAGTCAAGCAGAATACAGCCGATCATAGCCCAGATGGTTTTGCAGATCATTACATTTTTTATTCCCCTCAGCAGCTGGATCACGCCGTTTACCCCTCCGGCAAGGATTCCCCATTTCCATCCATGCCAAAAGGAGATCAGCACAATCGGAGCCATACTGCACAGGGTGACGGAGCCGCCCATCGGCATTTCAAAAATGGGGATAAAGCTGAGAACCATGGCGAGAGCGACCATCAGCCCGCACTCAACCAGGATTCTGGTTTTGAAAATTTTCATTGGTTTTCCCCTTTCTTTTGCTATCATTTTCTCTATCATTCCTTAAAGAATGGGAGTTTACTTTTCCTGAGGCAATATTACCCTCAAACCGCCCGCGCTTCCACGTTCCACTCAAAAAGCGGTGAGTCATGAGATATACAGCGGACGATGACATCCGCTACCATGCACATCCAAACTGCGGTCAGCCCAAGCCCAAAAGCTTGACGCAGACAAAGGTGGAGAGCGCATGTACGGCTCACATTGTAATGAGAGATATGACAAAGGAAGCTTTGGTATCGCTCACGCCGTTGAATGCTCTCCTTCTGTGATGATGGGCGATGGCTGATTGTATTGTTTCCACAGTGTAGTCAACATGACTATACCGCCTCGGGCAGATGATATTCACCTCGATTGTTGTCGGACTTACACGACCAAAATATAAAATGAATAGCCTTACGGCTATTATATCATAGGAAAGAGTGAAATGACAGAGGGAAGGCAGGGGGGAGAAAGGAATAGAAGGTGCGTTTTGTCCACATCTTCCTTTTTCGGCGGAGATCTATCTTACCATTGTATGATTTTGAATACTATCCGCTGAGTGGGATATGGCCCCAATTTATTGGACTCAGTATCAGCCTTCCAAAAGTGCCAACCGGCTTCCAGCAGTGTACAGATTTATAAAGAAAAGCCTGCCAGATACTCATGTACAAGCGAGCTTTCTCTCTAGTTATGGAACCGATATACTATTATATAGTATTTCGGTTCCTTCATTGTAGAAGGAATCTGGTGCTTGTCTGTTATAGAAAGAAGAAGGGGCTTTTAATTTAAAAAAGGATTTCTCTGTCGTCTGATTTTCTCTCATTACAAAACAGAAGGCAGAAAAAATGCGCGTTTCAAGTTTTTCATGTCTATGCCCTCTTGTTTTCCCATATATATAAGGTATCCGAGTAGGGAATTTCAGCAGAGGGGGAAACACTATGTTCACCATGTCCTTTCGTCTCAGGCGAAAGACCGCGATAACCGCTGTCCTGTCGATATTGGCAGTGGGGGTTTTGGCCTGCCTGATTTTATTTTTGGGCAGAGGGGAAGCGGGAGCCGCGACTGTATCCGAACCGCAGATTTCCTGCAGTGCCAAAACAGATGAGGAGAGAATCCAGTTTTTGCAGTCGTTCGGTTGGGAAGTGGAACCAAAGCCCGCTGAAGTGATGGAGCTTACCATTCCAGAGGAATTTGACGGAGTTTATGAGGAGTATAATGAAATGCAGCGGCGCCAGGGAATGGACCTTTCCAAATACAAGGGCAAGCGCGTCAAACGCTGGACCTATGAAATCACAAATTATCCAGAGGAGCCTCAGGTTGTGGCGAATCTGCTTGTCTACGAGGACACCATCATCGGGGGCGATGTCTGCACCGTGCGCTTGGATGGATTTATGCACGGGTTTGCGCCGGATTCCGAACGTCTGAAAACCACACAGAAGGCATAAGGTTAAATCTCCGGTTTGCACAGGCGAGAAAATATGGTATCATGGAAAAGCAAAGCGCGGTCATGATACCATATTTGTTTGTGTGGCGGAGGAGGAACGGCAAAATGCTCCAGAGAATCGACAAAATCTTGTCTTCGCAGGACATTTGTACCAGAAAACAGGCAAGAGAGCTCTGTTATACGGGACAGATCGTTATTGACGGGATCCCGGTGCGCAGCCCAGAGCAAAAAGCCGACCCGGAGGTTTCTGAAATTATCGTGTCGGGAAAGCCCCTGCAATTTCGCAGATATATTTACCTGATGATGAACAAACCGCAGGGGGTTGTCAGCGCCAGCCGGGACAAACATACCCCGACCGTGGTGGATTTGGTGCCGGAACATCTGCGCAGGGAAGGATTGTTTCCTGCTGGAAGACTGGATAAGGATACTACGGGTTTTGTGCTGCTGACTGATGATGGGGAACTTGCGCACAAAATTCTCTCCCCGAAAAACCATGTGCCGAAAACGTATTTAGCTGAGGTGAGCGGCAAGGTGGACGAAAATACCTGCAGGGCATTTGAGCAGGGAATCGTACTTGCAGACGGCTCTCGCTGCAAAGGCGCGGATCTTGAAGTTCTGGGAGAACGGGATGGGCTGACTCTGACACGGGTTGTCCTGTATCAGGGGCTGTACCATCAAATTAAGCGGATGTTCGCCGCCTGCGGCTGCCGTGTCCAAACCCTGCACCGTGTGAAGATAGGCGGGCTCACGCTGGATGAGGATTTAGCTCCGGGAGCCTGCAGAGAAATTTTATACAAAGAGTTGAAAGAAAATTTGACATATTAAGTCCGAAAAATGAAATTCTTTTTCATTCACAAAAATTACATTAGTAAATTTATCTAAACCCCAAAAATAAAGTTTGGCAATTCGTGTATTGTATTAAAAGTAACGTTTTGTTATAGTATTAATAGTACTTCAGAAGAAAACTTCTTCTAAATAAGATATCAGGAGGTCCATTATTATGGCAGGTTTGTCCCTTCGCAATGTGTATAAAAAGTACAACGGCGGAGTCGTCGCAGTCTCTGATTTCACTCTTGAAATCCAGGACAAAGAATTCATCGTTCTTGTTGGTCCGTCCGGTTGTGGTAAATCCACCACTCTTCGTATGATCGCAGGACTCGAAGAAATCACGGAAGGTGAAATCTGGATCGGCGACAGAATGGTCAACGACGTTGCACCGAAAGACAGAGATATCGCAATGGTTTTCCAGAACTATGCTCTGTATCCGCACATGACTGTTTACGATAACATGGCATTCGGCCTGAAGATTCGTAAAGTTCCGAAAGATGAAATCAAAGCAAGAGTTGAAGAGGCTGCAAGAATCCTCGACATCTCCCACCTTCTCGACCGGAAGCCGAAGGCACTCTCCGGTGGTCAGAGACAGCGTGTCGCTGTTGGCCGTGCCATCGTCCGTGACCCGCAGGTCTTCCTCTTCGACGAGCCGCTGTCCAACTTGGATGCGAAACTTCGTGCTCAGATGAGAACCGAGATTTCCAAGATTCACCTCCGTCTCGGAACCACCTTTATCTACGTTACCCATGACCAGACCGAGGCTATGACCATGGCTGACAGAATTGTCGTTATGAAAGACGGTTTCGTACAGCAGATCGACAGCCCGCAGGCTCTGTATGAGAATCCTTGCAACATGTTCGTCGCTGGATTCATTGGATCTCCGCAAATGAACTTTGTCGATGTTACCATTCAGGAGAAGAACGGCAAGATTTGCGCTGTCTTTGGCGACTACGAAGTTGAGATCCCGGAAGCCAAGGTGAAAAACAGTAATATCAGAGATTACATCGGCAAGGAAGTCGTCATGGGCGTCCGTCCGGAAGCTATCCATGATGAGGAGATGTACCTCTCCGCTTCTTCTACCGGCTTTATTGATGTTACCGTCGATGTCACCGAGCTCATGGGTGCTGAGACTTACCTCTATGTCAACTGCCAGGGTGCAAACTTTATTGCTAGAGTTTCTCCACGTTCTGTTGCTCGCGCTGGCGACCAGATCAAGATGGTTATCGAAGCAAACAAAGTCCATCTCTTCGACAAAGAGACCGAGACTATTATCTGCAACTAATTGTACTTATTCTAAGTAAACAAAACCCAGGATGCCGTCGGTGTCCTGGGTTTTTCTGTATCTCAATCGGGGAAAAGTGGACATTCCTTTTGTGGCTAAAAGAAAGGGAAAGCGGGATGTGTCCAATTGGACACATCCCGCTTTCCCTTTTCATTGACTGCTTTGTTTCTATTATAATAAGCAGAAAGAAACTGCTTACCATGTAATGTGGACAACCGGCTTAATCAAGTCCTTGGGTTTTTCATCCATCAGCTTAAAGGCGTCCTCGATTTTTTCAAATCCCTCGAAGGAGTAGTTGAGCAGTTTTTCCGGATGGATACGGCCGGAGGAAATCAGACGTAACATTTTTTCGATGCGGTAAGCGCCGCCCGGACAAAAACCGCCGCGGATGGTAATATCCGACATGCCAAGTCCCCAGAGATAAGTGGGAATCTCAAATTTTTCCGTAGCATCGTAGAAATTGACATTGGCAATGGTTCCATTTGGCTTGGTAATGGAGAGCGCCTGGTTCATACTCTGTGCATTGCCGCCGGCAATGATCACGCAGTCCACCTGGCCTTCCATTTTCAGAATTTGTTCGACCATAGCGCCTGCCTTGTAGCTCACAATATCCGTTGCGCCATATTCTTTTGCCAGGGCTACACAGTTCGGACGGGTCCCGATGGCGATGATTCTTCCGGCGCCTCTAAGCGCGGCACCAGCCACAGCCATTAGCCCAACCGGGCCGATACCGAACACAACAACGGTGTCGCCAAACTGGACGTTTGCCATCTCTACACCGTAGAACCCGGTGGACATCATATCCACGGTCATCAGCGCCGCGTCAACGGAGACGTTTTCCGGAAGCATGACAAGGTTGGAATCTGCTTGGTTAATCAGGAAAAATTCCGCAAACACGCCGTCTACGCTGCTAACCAGCTTAAAGCTTTTCATCATGCCGGAATCATGGGCGTTGTTGCTGCCGCGTTTTTGCAGTGCCTTTTCCGTCCAGTTTGGGGTACAGCAGGGGACGACTACCTGATTGCCGGGATGAAAGTTCTTCACAAGTTCTCCCACTTCCACAACCTCTGCCACACATTCATGACCCAGAATCCGGTTTTGGATCCTGCCGGAACCGCCGTGCATGACATGGGTGTCGCTGGAACACGGAGCAATTGCAATGGGACGGAGTACTGCGTCGAGTGGGCCCGCAATCGGTTTGTCCTTTTCCAGCCATCCAGGCTGGTTGACATCAAACATACCATAGCCTTTCATCATGAAAGCCTCCTATATATAATTATGTTACCATCATATAATAGCACGTGGTTTGTTAAAAAACAATCAAAAAAGAGAGAATTAGCAAAAAGCCTAAGAAAAATGGATTATCACTTACTTGTCGGGTACCCGTCATGGTTTGGTAACATTTTAAGATTCGACAAGTTGTATAATAATACGTGTGGCTTTCCTCAGTTGATTTTGGGAAATCAATTGGATTTATACAAATTTGCCATAAATGGCAAGAAGAATTACAACAAAAACCACCTTTTTGAGAAGATTCTGTTGCAATATTGACGAAAGTTATGTAAAATATAAAATAAGTGAGTATAGCAAAAAGCGATGGCTCTTTGTTTTTGGCAATCGCTTTGTCTGTATGATGGCGGCAGAGCCAAGTTCAATTCCGGTTTTTCCAACAAATTGCCGTTGAAAAACCAAACCAAAAAATAAAGAGGGGAAATCAGTTATGTCTAACAGACTTTTTCAGGGCGTGGTTCACCAGATGCGCGACGCGATTGACAGAGTGATTGGAGTAGTCGACGATACGGCTACCATCATTTCCTGTAGTGAGCTGAGCAAAATTGGTGAGGTCAACGAGTTTGTATCGTTTGAGTTATCCGATACGCATGACACCTTTGTCCGTGACGGATATACCTACAAACCGTTTGGCTCGCGCTTGAAACCGGAGTATGCTGTATTTGTAGAAGGCAGTGACGAAGCTGCAGCAAAATATGCGGCAATACTTGCGGTATCCCTGACGAGCATCAAACAGTATTATGATGAAAAATATGACCGCAATAACTTTATCAAGAACGTTATCCTGGACAACATCCTGCCAGGCGACATCTATGTAAAAGCCCGCGAATTGCATTTTAATACGGATGTTACCCGTGTGGTATTGCTCATCCGCATCATTTCTTCCAATGATATTTCCGCATATGATGTCATCCAGAACCTATTCCCGGACAAGCAGAAGGATTTCATTTTCAATATCAGTGAAACGGACATCGTCCTGGTTAAAGAAATCAAAGCCGGTATTGACAGCAAGGATTTGGAAAAGCTCTCCCGTTCCATTGTGGATACGCTTTCCAGCGAGTTTTATACCCATGCGGTTGTCGGTATTGGAACCTCTGTCGTCGGTATCAAAGAACTGGCACGTTCTTTTAAAGAGGCTCAGGTTGCTTTGGAAGTCGGTAAGGTATTTGATACCGAAAAATCCATTATCAGCTATGACAATCTCGGTATTGCAAGGCTGATTTACCAGCTGCCGACTACGCTGTGCGAGATGTTCCTCAAGGAAGTCTTCAAAAAAGGATCGATTGAATCTCTTGATCATGAAACCCTTTTTACGATTCAAAAATTCTTTGAAAACAATTTGAACGTCTCGGAGACCTCCAGAAAATTATTCGTACACAGAAATACCCTGGTGTACAGACTGGAGAAAATTAAAAAAATTACCGGACTCGATCTGCGGGAATTCGACCACGCGATTGTCTTTAAAGTGGCCCTGATGGTCAAAAAGTATTTGACTGCAAACCCGGTGAAGTATTAATGCCATATTTCTGGCGGAGGAGAGAGCAGTGATAGAATTTACCAATGTTTCAAAAATCTATTCGAACGGCACAAAAGCTCTCAAAGACATCAATCTGAAAATTGACAAAGGGGAATTCGTGTTTATTGTCGGCTCGAGCGGCGCGGGAAAATCTACGCTGCTCAAGCTAATGATGGCCGAAGAAACTCCGACAACCGGGGAAGTTGAGATAAACGGGTTTAAGGTCTCCAAAATCAAAAAGCGCCAAAAGCCCTATCTTCGCCGTTCCATGGGAATCGTCTTTCAGGATTTCCGTTTAATTCCTAGTATGAATGTGTATGACAATGTTGCCTTTGCTCAGCGTGTTACCGACGTCTCCTACCGGGAGATGCGCCGCAGAATTCCCTATATTCTTGGACTGGTGGGCCTGCAGAATAAGGCAAAGATTATGCCAAACGAGCTTTCCGGAGGCGAGCAGCAGCGTGTTGCTCTGGCACGGGCGCTTGTGAACAATCCCTCCTTAATCATCCTGGACGAGCCGACGGGAAACATCGACCCGGAACTGTCCTATGAAATTGTTGATTTGCTCAATGAAATCAACAAAATGGGCACAACGGTGGTTATGGTCACCCACGAGCACGACTTGGTCTATCGTTTTAACCGCAGGGTTATTACGATAGAACACGGTACGGTCGTTGCAGATGATCCGGAATGGAGGATAGAATGAAATTTTCAAATTTTCGATATCTGGTCAAGGATGGAGCAAAAAATATCTGGTTTAACCGCCTGATGTCCTTTGCTTCGATTGGCACCCTGACTGCCTGCCTGATTTTGGTGGGATTTGCGGTGCTGTTTTCCGTTAATATTTCCAGCGCTGTCACCTATGTGGAACAGCAAAATGAGCTGGTTGTCTTTTTAAAAGACGATATTTCCACCACTCAGCAAGATGAGGTGGAAGGAAAAATTAAGGGACTTACTTCCATGAAGTCCTATGAGTTCATATCCAAAGAGAAAGCTTTGGAAGACCAAAAGGAAAAATACGGGGATGCGGTGAGCATTTTAAGCGAACTCGACAAAAACCCGTATCCGGCGTCCTACCGAATCAAACTCTCCGAGCTTGAAGGGATGGACCAGGTGGTAGCTGATATGCAGGGCATGGCGGGCGTTGAAAACGTTCGGGCACCGACCGAAGTGGCAAAAGTCATGATCAATATGAAAAACATAGTGACCGTGATTGGCGCAGCTATTATCCTGGTGTTGTTTGTCGTGTCGCTTGTTATTATTGCCAATACTATCCGCATTACGGTGTTCAGCCGCCGTAAAGAAATTAACATTATGAAATATGTCGGCGCCAAAGACAGTTTTATCTGGCTGCCGTTTATTGTAGAGGGAATCATTCTGGGAGGAATTTCTGCGCTCTTATCCTATGGGGTGCTGTGGTATGCCTATGACAGTATTGTCAAATGGCTCACTGTTAGTTCTTCTTCCTGGATTCAGGGAGTTTCCAGCGCAATTATCCCGTTTGGCAATATCTGCTGGTATGTTCTGGGCGGATTTGTCCTGTTCGGGATTGGGATGGGAGTGTTCGGAAGCTTGATATCTACCCGCAAATATCTGAAAGTATGAGGTCGATGGGGCCAAAGCCTGTGGAACTTCAGACTTTGGTTTTCGCGGTTTGACGAAAGTGGAGGCCGGTTTGCGGCCGCAGATAAGGAGAGTGCCATACATATGAAACATTGTTTACTGCGTGGCATCTGTACGGCGCTTTGCTGTGCGGTTGTTTGTTCCATTCTGCCGATAATCCCCCGGGCGGAGGAATCTTCCGAGCTTGACGACCTGACGAGCCAGTATGAATCCCTTCAGGCAAAGCAGCAGGAGATTTCCCAGCAGCTCACGGATGTCGATAACAAAATTATGGCGGAGCAGGAAAAGCAGAAGCTGATTGAAGAGCAAACGACCCTGACAGTCCAGCAGATTGGCGTCCTGAGAGAAAAAATCGATGCGGTGAATACCAGCATCGCGGAAAAACAGACGGCACTTGAGCAGCTTGGAACTGCAATTGAAACCACAAAGGTGGAAATTGAAGAAAAGAAAGAGACCGCGGGAAAGCGCTGTGATGAACTCATGGAATTTATCCGGGTTTCCTATATGGAAAACGATGTCTCCATGCTGGACTTACTCTTTGGAGCAGAGTCTTTCGGGGATTTTCTTTCCGCAGCGGAGAACGTCAAATGCGTTTCCGATTATCAGCGTGAGATTATGGACGAGCTGGCGGCGCAGCAGCGCTCGCTGACCGAATCCAAGGATAAGCTGGTCGGGCAGCAGGCAGAGCTTGAAACTCTGACCACTCAGCTGAGTGCGGAGCAGGAGTCTTTGGAAAGTGACAACGCCCTGTTTGAGCAAAAGCAGCAGGAACTCAGCCGACAGATGACGGAAAGCCAGCACGCCGAGACGGAGCTTCTCCTGCTCAGACAGGACTACGCAAGGGACGGGGACGAAATTGCCGCACAGCAGAGTGTGACGGAATCCTTTATTCAGAATATCATCAACAAGGCGGCGCAAAACCCTCAGCCTCCGGCGGAATCGACACCAAGCGAAAGGCCTTCGGAAACTCCATCGGACAACAATTCGTCCGGAACTACCTCCTCGGAGCCAGACCCAGACCCAACTCCTCCTCCGGTAGATAACGAGTTTGACGGGACCTTTATCTGGCCGGTTCAGAGCAGCGACAGATATGTCTCCTGCGAGTATGGCTGGCGCTTTGACAATACGGATTTCCATACGGGGATTGATGTGACCAGAAACGGCGCGCAGGGAAAGCCCTATGTTGCGGCTGCAAGCGGTACCGTTATCTATGCCGGATGGGACCCGAACGGCGCAGCGTATAACGGCGGTTACGGCCAGATGATTATGATTGATCATGGAAACGGTTTTGTGACGCTCTATGCGCATTCGAGTGCACTGTATGTCAGTGTGGGACAGAAGGTGCAGCAGGGTGAAGTAATTGGAGCCATCGGAGAAACCGGCTGGGCTTATGGCCCTCATGTCCATTTTGAAATCCGTGTCAACGGTTCAACTGTGAACCCGAGATCGTATTTGTAAGCAAGAAACGGGCTTGAGGCGGACTGTCGCAGCTTGTCCGTATCATAGAGTAGGTAACAGATGACGTTTGGGGAAGAAGGAGAGAAAAATGAAGAAGCATTTACTCAAGGTGATAAGTGCGGCGCTGTGCTGTACCATGCTTATCACCTGCACACAGACGATCACCCCGGTTCGCGCCAGCGAGTTGAACGACCTCCAGTCTCAGTATGATTCTTTGCAGCAGCAAAGCGACAACATCAAGGACCAGATGGAGAACACAAAGAATCAAATCAGTGCGGAAGAGGAAAACCAAGAGCAGCTTGCTAAGCAGTCGGAGCTTACGCAGGCCCAAATCGATGTCCTGACACAAAAAATTGATGCCTATAATTCCGAAATCAGCGCCAAGGAAATCGAAATTTCTAATTTGGAAACGCAGATATCGCAAAAGGAGACGGAGATAGAGGAGAAGAAAGCGGCCCTGGAACAAAACACGGATGAACTGATGGAATTTTTACGTGTGATGTACATGCACGACGATGTCTCTTCTCTTGATTTGATTTTGGGAGCAGAGTCATTTGGAGACGCGCTTTCTATAGCGGAAAACCTTAAGCATATGTCCAGTTATAGCCAAGAAGTTATGAATGAACTTGTACAGCAATATCAAGACCTGGAGAAGTCCAAGCAGGAGCTCGAGACCTCTAAAACCCAGATAGAAGAGGCACGCACCCAGCTGGAAAACGACCGGGGTGCCCTGCAAGCCGATCAAAGCGCTCTTGCGACCAAACAGTCTGAACTGGAAGACCAGCTCGAGCAGAGCAAGAACAGCAAGACTCAGCTGCAAAATATGCTTGATGAACTCGGCGTTTCTCAGCAGCAGTATCAGGATCAAATGTCGGCGACTCAGCAGAAAATTGATGAGATCTACAACCAGGACGATGGCTATGACGTCCCGGTTTCAGATGATAGCTCTTTTCTCTGGCCGGTTCCAGGCAACACTTATATTTCCTGCAGCTACGGCTGGAGATTTGACGGCTCGGATTTCCATACCGGGCTTGATATCACGATGGGCGGGGCTTACGGCAAACCAATTGTCGCCTCTAAGAGCGGTGTCGTCAAATATGTCGGCTGGGATGCAAACGGATATGGCAATTATCTTATTATAGACCATGGCGGCGGATACAGTACCCTGTATGGGCATTGCAGCAGCATTCAGGTGAGCACCGGAGAAACGGTCAGCCAGGGACAGAGAATCGCATCCATCGGCTCTACCGGCTGGTCTACAGGTCCGCACTGCCATTTCGAAATCCGTGTCAACGGACAGCATACCAACCCAGCAAATTATTTTTGACAGGTTTTATAAATCCCTATTGGGGAAGATAAGGAAAGCGGTTTGTGAACCTTGTGTGAAAAAAGGCTGTGCTGCTAATCTTTTGTCTGACAGACGGGACAGGCGCGGTGTATTTTATAGGATATACCGCGCATGTTTTTGTAAAGATATGTCAAATCCTACATCGGCAAAGGAATAACCTTTGTATCAACTGCGTCCCATGGAAGAAATTAGGATTTTTTGGAGCTCGGACAGGCAAGGAGTATGTTATGAAGAAAAAGATTTCAGTCGGCGCCACGATTGCACTGATGGCAATTGTAGCGACAATTACCTTTTCTGTGACCATGGTTTTTTCCAGAGGTCAATTCGATACGATGATGCAGGATATTAAATCCCGCGAGGCGGTCTATACCAAGCTTGCAGAAGTGGATGCCAAGGTACGGAACAATTACATTGGGGAAATTGACCAGAATAAACTGCTCGATGGAATTTCTTCAGGTTATATGAAGGGAATCGGCGACCGGTATGCCAAATACTATACGGCCGAGCAGTATAAAAAAGAAGTGGATTCCTTAAACGGCAATCTGGTGGGAATCGGTGTGGAAATCCAGAAATCAGAATCTGGTTATATTTTGGTACACGATGTTTACCAGAGTACTCCGGCTCAGGAAGCGGGACTTCAGGCAGGCGACCTGATTACTGTGGTTAACGGCACCCAGGTTAGTATGAGCAATGTATCCGATATGATGGATGCTCTGCAAGGGGAACCCGGCACCACACTAACCCTTACTGTACGCAGAAACAGTGAGGACATCTCCTTTGAGATTGTCCGCAGAAAGTTTGAGGTTTCAACAGTCAAATACCGTCTGGTGGACTCCAACGCCTATATCAAGATAACACAGTTCACCTCTGCGACCGAAACGCAGTTCGCCGAAGCAATTGCCAATGCGCAAAAAGATGGAGCAACCGGTATTATTTTCGATCTGAGGGATAATCCGGGCGGCTTGGTCGAGGCTGCAACAAAGATGCTTGACACATTGCTTCCAGAGGGTACCATTGCCACGGCAACCTATGCAGACGGGACAACGAAGGTGCTTGCCACATCCGATGCACACGAGCTCAACCTGCCGATGGTTGTGCTGACCAATAAAAACACCGCATCTGCGGCGGAGCTATTTACACAGGCACTCAGGGACTATGACAAGTCAAAATCTGTCGGCACTACTACCTATGGCAAGGGCGTCATGCAGAACATCGAGCAGCTAAGCGATGGTTCTGCAATCGAGTACACGGTAGCAACTTATGCGACCGCAAAAAGCGAGAACTTTGACGGCGTCGGCATCAAGCCGGACTTTGAAAAAGAAGCAGGAGTTGATGCAGCCTCCATGCCGACTTTTGAAAATGTTACAGAAGACAATGACGAGCAGTTCAAAAAAGCAGTCGAGGTAGTCAATACACTCAAGCAGTAGTAAAAAGGCGCCGGTTTTCGGCGCCTTTTTCGTTCCGGTGAATCCGTAACGGGGCTAATCTCTTAACTGCATGTTGGAATTAAGATTCGCTAAAGAACATAAAGTTTCCATTATCCGCTTGCATTTTTGTATGGATCCAGATATGATATTTATAAAGCCATCGTTGTAGCGGCTGACTCTATGCAAAACTAGAATCCAAAAGCGGAATAATCCGGTTAATAAGGAGAGAATTACGATGATTTGCAATAAATGTTATGCACAGAATCCTGAATCTTCCAAGTTTTGCTTCAAATGCGGTACACCGCTTTCGCAGGATACGCAGGCAGAATCTTTCACACAGACTCAGGCGGATGCTGCCGCTGCAAAGGAAGCGGGATATGAAAATGCGGCAGGAGAGATGAATCACCTTGCGGATGAGGCATTACATCAATACTATGACGCGCCGGCCTATCATAACCCATACCAGCCCCCAAAGAAGAAAGAATATACCTGGTGCGATTTCTGTTCGGTCATTGGATTTACCTGCTCCATTGTCGGACTGTTTTATTTCTGGCTGATTTTATGTCCGGTGGGATTGGTGACCTCATTTCTCGGCTTTCGAGCTAACAACTCCAAAGGGCTTGCAGTGGCCGGTTTCATTATTTCCTTTATCGGAGTTGTCATCAAAATCGGACATATTCTCTACACGACCAGCATTCTGCCGTATTGGCTGACATCCGGCGTGCTTTAATTGCACAGGGAAGGGGTTAAGTATTATGAAACAATGTAACAAATGCGGCGCTTCACTCCCAGATGACGCACGTTTTTGTGGAAACTGCGGCGCACCGGTAGGAGATACACAGACAGAATCTCAAAATCCCCCGCACTCTTCTGAGGAAGGACAGCAGGATACTGTCCAGCCGTTTTCCGAACTGGGCTCTTACCAAAATCCGTCGCAGGGTAATCCCGATCAGCAGCCTTATAGCAGCTATGGTGCGGAACAAAATAATTACCAGCAGCCCTATGGCGGCGGATATGGTGCAGGACAGGGCGACTCTTACCAGCAGCCGCAAAACCCCTACGGTGCACCAAACGGCGGATATTATGGGGCGTCTCAGCCGGGACAGCCGGTTACTTCCAGTACCTTTCTGGTACTTTCCATACTTGCACTGCTCTTTTGCCTGCCGCTTGGAATTCCGGCCATTATTTTTGCGACTAAAATTGACAGGGCGAACCAGGAAGGGCGGTATCAGGATGCGCTGAAAGCTGCGAAAACCTGTAAAGTACTCCTGATTGTGGCAGGTTCCCTTCTTGCGGCTTTGATTGTGTTTTACGTAATCTTTATTGCCATCTTTGCGGGGTATGCAGCGGCATGGTATTAAATCGGATGAAGAGGGTTCTGTTCATTGTATTGGCAGCGATGTTAGCCGCCGCGGCAGCAGGTTTCCTTTATTTTCATGATCCATCTCAGGGCAGGGGATTTATCCCCTGCCCGATTTATTCTCTGACCGGGGCCTATTGTACCGGCTGCGGGACGACACGGGCGCTTTACAGTATTCTGCACTTGGATTTTGCCCAGGCTTTTCACTACAATGCAGCGCTATGTGTTCTGCTGCCGTTTTTGGCAGTTTACCTGCTGATTTGCTGTGTGCAGTTTTTGCGCTATGGTTGGGTGCCGTTTAACCGCAAGCTTCCTTCTAAATGGCTTTTGGCGATAGCGATTGCACTGGTCGCCTATGGGGTGGCGCGCAATTTTATCCCGGCACTCCAGCCGCTCACGCTTATTTAAGGCATTTGTCCAAATCTGTTCGCATATACTGTACGGCGAAAGGCGGTGACGGACGGTGTTTGTAATAGTCGATGCAAAAGAGGGAAAAGAGCTGACTCTTATAGAAAAGTGGAGATATTGGAAGGGATTTTTGAGCGAGGAGAGCTTGTTTTACCTCCCGGTCACAGTGCTGCATTGCCAGAAAAAAGAAGGCGCCTTGGTCAAAAAACAAGTGGCGAAGTTCACACGCTCAAGGAGGGCCGCCGCAGTTGTCCCGGATGACACGCAGATTCCTGAAGACTGTGGGCTGTTTCTTCATTCCCCAAAGCGGTATGAACTGGCGCTTTGTGAAGATTTTTTGCTGCAGTTTTCCAGGATTCTAACCCCGGAAAGAAGAACGATACGGATAAAAGACCGGTACGCCAAGCATCCGGAGCTTGTCCGGAGGATGGCACGGTATTACCGAACTGTTGGGGTCTTGACCCAGTTTCCCGGCTGCTATGAAAAGCTGCAGGAAGAGATTTTGGAGGAATCCGGGGCGGCAGTCCTTGTTTCCCAAAGCGAAAGCTTACTATCCGGATGCCCGATTCAGTTAAACTATGGAAAGGAACAACAGGTGGTCATTGCCGGTGTTCCCGTTGAGCGGTATTATGGGGAGAGCGAGGAGGAAATCGCACAGTTTCTGCACCATAGAAATCTGAATCTAGATGCAGGGCGTGTCGCAGCGGCACTGTTTGAGGACGCTGCGGGAAGAAGAAAGATCCGACCTGTCTGCACAGCGATACAGTTGCATGGGCAGGTAATTTTGCTCAGGGAGCTTTGTGATTCTGTCACACTTCCTGACACTTCAGATACCTGCCAATCTACCTAGTATAGGGACTTGACATGAGAGCACCGTTTTGACTATAATACAACTATTGTAAAGTCTGCTGATAATACGGATAATTGTCAGGCTTTCAGGGAAAAATCAAACATGCTGTCAGGGATGTTTTGAACAGGGCATATTTTCGACTGTTCAAAACTTTTCTTATTTCTCTTTGCCGGCTGTTGGGAATTCCGGCTCTTTTAAGAGAAGATAGCTGTCGGAATGGCCGCAGGGGAAACTGCGGCAATCAAATGCGAAAGCATGATACGAAGGGATGATTGGTTTGGCAAAACAGATCACATTGACCGACGAAGGTCTTAAAAAATTAGAGAGTGAACTCGAAAACCTGAAAACAGTCAAACGAAAAGAAATTGCAGAGAAAATCAAGGTGGCTCTTTCTTTTGGCGACTTATCGGAAAACAGCGAATACGATGAGGCAAAAAATGAGCAGGCGTTTATCGAGGCGAGAATTGCCGAGGTAGAGGCGATGCTTAAAAACGTTAAAGTCCTTGATGAATCCGAGCTGTCCACCGAGCATGTGGCAGTCGGATCCAAAGTGATGCTCAAGGACATGGAGTTTGATGATGAAGTGGAGTATCAGATTGTCGGCTCCACAGAAGCTGACCCAAATGCCGGAAGAATTTCTGATGAATCCCCGATTGGCAAGGCTCTGCTTGGCCACCAGACAGGAGACATTGTAGAAGTGGAGATCCCGGACGGTACTATTTCGTTCGAGATTCTTAAAATTTCAAAATAAGATGACTGCATGGTTTTTGAAAAAGTGCGGGGGTACCGGATGGGCCGCCCGCCTTTTTTAGATGAGTACGGAAAGGATGTAAAAAACAATGGATAACCTCAACCAGGTAGAGCATACGGACAACACAGCAGCCGATACCTCCTCAGAAATTGCGGTGCGCAGGGAAAAGCTAATGGCGCTCAAGACGCAGGGAAAGGACCCCTATGCCATCACCACTTATGATGTGACAAACCATGCGGCCGACGTTGTCGGCAGCTTTGAGGAGTATGAAGGGAAAACCGTCCGTCTGGCGGGGCGTATTATGGCGCGCCGTGACATGGGTAAGGCTTCTTTCCTTGATTTGCGCGATTCCAGTGGCAGAATTCAGATTTATGTGAAAATCAACCTCATCGGTGAGGAAGCCTATGAGGAGATGAAAAAGTGGGATATCGGCGATATAATCGGCGTTCAAGGCGAAGTCTTCCGTACCCGCCGGGGGGAAATTTCGCTCAAAGCGGCTGCCATGCAGCTGCTGACCAAATCCCTGCTTCCGCTTCCGGAAAAATTCCATGGCCTGAAAGACACGGATATGCGCTACCGTCAGCGTTATCTCGATTTGATTGTTAACCCTGAGGTTAAGGATACCTTTGTCAAACGTACTCTGATTCTCCGCGCCATCCGGCACTGCCTGGATAACCAGGGCTTTTTGGAGGTGGAAACTCCAACCCTGCAGACACTTGCGGGCGGTGCTGCGGCAAAACCGTTTATTACCCATCACAATGCTTTGGATATTACGATGTATCTGCGTATCTCTTTGGAGCTGTATTTGAAGCGCCTGATTGTCGGCGGGTTTGATAAAGTGTACGAGATAGGACGCGTGTTCCGTAACGAGGGCATCGATGTACGCCATAACCCGGAATTTACCCTGCTTGAGCTCTATCAGGCTTATACGGATTTCCACGGCATGATGGAACTTGTGGAAAATCTGATTCGTGAGGTCTCGCGGGAAGTGCTTGGAACAACCAAAATCAGCTATCAGGGCGTAGAGATTGATTTTTCTAAGCCCTTTGAACGCCTTTCCATGGCAGAGGCAGTTAAGAAGTACGCGAATATTGACTTTACTGAGATTAAGACCTTGGAGCAGGCGAGAGAACTTGCTAAGGAGCATCACATCGAATACGAGGAGCGGCATAAGAAAGGTGATATCCTCAATCTTTTCTTTGAGGAATACTGTGAGGACAAGCTGGTTCAACCGACCTTTATCACCGGACATCCGGTGGAGATTTCTCCGCTTGCCAAAAAGCAGCCGGGCAACGAAGAATATACTGAGCGCTTCGAACTCTTCATTGTCGGCCGAGAGCATGCAAATGCGTTTTCCGAGCTCAACGACCCAATTGACCAGAGAGAACGCTTTACCGAGCAGGCAAGACTCAAAGCGCTCGGCGACGAAGAGGCAAACGATGTGGATGAGGATTTCCTGACTGCATTGGAATACGGTATGCCCCCCACGGGCGGTATCGGGATCGGCATTGACCGTCTGGTCATGCTGTTGACCGACAGCGCTTCCATTCGGGATACGCTTCTCTTCCCCACGATGAAGCCGAGAGACTGAGCATAAGTGACATGACGGCGGTGTGTTAAGAGAGTTAAAAGAAAATTCAGGCACGGGATATCTGTCCAATTGTCTGATAACGACCGAATACGGCCGTGTTGTGTATGCTTCGCAGGATTTTGCGGCAATTCCTGACGGAGTAAGGGCCTTTGAGCGTACGGGGAAAGGCTCTTTACCAGGAACCGTACGGTGAGCAGAAAGGTGGAAGCGAAAACATGTCAGAAAGACAGAGAAGAGACGAACACCGCGGCGCAGTCAGAGAATCCAAAACCTTTAAGGACAAATGGATAAACTTTTGGTATTACTACAAGTTCCATGTGATAATCGGGGTCATTTTAGTTGCATTTTTGACAGTCTCTATTGGGGACATTTTTCACAAGGAAAAATTCGATTTTTCTGTGGTTGTGGCAACACGGGAAGAACTGCCGAACAAGGCGAAAAAGGAATTGGAAATCAAGCTGGAACAATGTGCGCCTGCCAGAGAGGATGGAAGCGCGCCTAATCTGGAAGTGATTTTCTGCACCATTCCCGCAATGGAGGATTCCAGAGATTCCGATACCTACTCCGCCGCAGTGACGAACCTGAGAGTTCAGGTTCGTCTGGGACGGGCTGCTATCTATCTGCTTGACAGCGGAGTCATGAGTGACATGGAGATTACTGACAAGTTTGTCGATTTGGCGCAGGAGTACCCTGATTTGGAACATACAGAAGGAATTTCCTGGTACATCAAAAACAGCGAATTTATGCAGGATGAGAACTTCAAGGGCGTACCCGATGACCTTCAACTTCATTTTATGAAACTGGAATCTATGGAAAATGCGGGGAAAAAGAAAAAGACCCAGAAGAGCTATGAATGGCAAAATCAAACTCTGGAAAACATGATGAACAACAACCTTCTTCGGACAAAAAATGAAATAGGAACGCAAGATATTGACGCTCGTTACCGCTGAACCATCATCCAGGGGATTATCCCGGCTATTTTATAGCCGGGATTTTTCTCTGTTAGTTTATGGGAGAGTGATACTAAAAAAACGTGGGTTATTGATTGCATCACTACTCCAAAAAAACCTGATCGAGGGGATGTGGTGCGTTCTGCTACAGAGATTGATGAGGTAGACCGTACCTACCGGAATGCTCTTGAGGAATATAACCGAAAACTGGCCGAGGTTTTAGGGGATATCTCGCAGAGAATTCATAAAAAGTTTTCCATTGCTCATGATTCGTTTTTAAATGGTTTCTTATAAGGACATATTTATCTGGTACCTTATTAGTTAGAAATCTAATAAAGATTTTGGGACGTTGTATGAAAGGGCGGTGCCAGTTATATGGAAGAGAGAAAACGGCTGGATGAAAAACGTCATCCGGTAAAAGAGGCGAAAGGCTTTCAGGAAAAGATAAAAGCGTTGTGGTATTATTACAAAGTCCAGGTTATCGTCGCTGGTGTTCTGGTTTTGTTTATTGGGTATGGAGTCATTGATGCCCTTACTACAGCCAAAGAGCCGATGGCTGATTTTTATGTGATCTGTATGACCCAGGATGAGCTGAGTCATGCACAAAAGAGCGATCTTGAAACACAGATAAAAGCCAGTTTTCCGATAAAGGACGGGGACAACCCCTCGGTTGATTTTTATTACTACATCTATTCCGGAGATCAAGAGGTTCAGGAGGAAGCCGGCGGAAACGAAGGATACAATGACACACTGAAAAATTCCGCTGTTTCGACGGCGCTTTACAAGAAGATAATCAAGACAAATGCCATTTATCTTTATGATGAAGCAAGTCTTGCAGCTGCTGATTCGGATGAGATTTCCGTTGATTTATCCGAAGAATATCCAGATGCAGCAGGAGTACAGGGCCTATCATTTTATCTCAAAGAGAGCAGGTCGTTTGCAGATTCCAGCCTCCCGAACGACTTACAGCTTCGTATCCGGAAGTCAGATGAGGTAAAGGGATCCAACGAGAATTACTCTTGGCAGCTCGAAGCAGTCAGAAACCTGATTGAGGGTACTCCGGCACGTACAGACGAGCAAGTGCAGGAGGCGGATGCTGTTTATGAGCGGGCGCTTGCAGAATACAACAACAGCTAATCTGTCAGATCGGACAAAAACAAAGACCTTTCTGCATATTCTATCAAGCAAATCAGAAAAATCACCGAGATTTCAGAAAAAAGATAGACATCTCTGTCAGATAGGGGTATAATAAGAAAAAATAAAGAGTATGCGACAACCTTTAAGCCGGTCCAGAGAGGCAGGCAAGGCGGTCTTGCTTGAAAAAACTAAATGGTGTGTACAGTATTTCCGAGGGAATGCTGGTAGTCCAAGCTGATGAAAGATTTCAAGGCGGCCTTATTTTGTCAACAACAAAATAAGGCCGCCTTTTTTGCACAAGGAGAGAAAATGGTGAGTCTGACAGCCCAAATTATGGATGAAAAGGCGATTTACCGCGCCATTACTCGCATCTGTTATGAAATCATTGAAAAAAACAGAGGCTGTGAGGGAATCTGCATTGTCGGTATCTACACCCGCGGAGCTTATCTTGCCCGAAGGATAGCGGATAAGATTGCCGAGCTTGAGGCAAGGGAAATTCCGATTGGGTTCCTTGATATCACTCCCTACCGGGATGATTTACAAAGGGACAAGCACATTGAGGACCGTACCCGGATTGACTTTGAGATTCAGGATCAAAAAGTGATCCTGGTGGACGATGTACTCTACACCGGCCGCAGTGTTCGCGCGGCCATTGATGCACTGATGTCCCGGGGAAGGCCGGATAAAATCCAGCTTGCCGCGCTCATTGACCGGGGACACCGTGAACTTCCTCTCCGGCCGGACTTTATTGGAAAAAACGTCCCGACTTCCAGGGAAGAAAAAGTGATTGTTCGTCTGAGGGAAACGGATGGAATTGATCAGGTGGATATTGTAAAAGAAACGGAGGAAACCAGATGAATTTGCTTCTAAAGGCGGCCCGCATCATCGATCCCGCACAGGATATCGACTGCATCGGCGATATCCTGATCGAGGATGGAAAAATTAAAAAGCTGGGACAAAACCTTCAGGCGGACGGCGTGGAGCTCATTGATGCGGCGGGGTTGTGCGCGGCGCCAGGACTGTTCGACATGCATGTGCATCTGCGCGACCCGGGCTTTACCGCAAAAGAGGACATCCTGACAGGCTGCGAAGCGGCTGCCGCCGGCGGCTTCACCGCAGTCATGTGCATGCCGAACACCAGTCCTGTAACGGACAGCGAAGAAGTCCTCTCCTACATTTTAGACAAGGCAAAGGACGCCAAAGCGGATGTTTATCCGGTGGCCTCTATCACGGCGGGGATGAACGGTGAGCGCCTTTCGGATTTTGCCGCACTCAGGGCGGCGGGCGCGGTGGCATTCTCCGATGACGGAAAACCGGTAAAAAATGCGGCGTTGATGGAGCAGGCGATGGTGGAATGTGAGAAGCTCGGAACGCTCATCGCTTCCCACTGTGAGGACCTCGATATTATCGACGGCGGTATCATCAACAAGGGCAAGGTCAGTGAAGCGCTCGGCGTGAAGGGAATGGATCGCTCCAGCGAGGATTCCATCACCGCAAGGGAGATTGCGCTGGCACAAGCGACAAATACCTCCATCCATATCTGCCATGTGAGCACGCACGGTTCCATTCATTTTATCCGCTCCGCCAAGCAGTGGGGCGTCAAGGTCACCTGCGAGACGGCTCCGCACTATATGCTGCTGACCGACGAAAAGCTTCTTTCAAAAGACGCGAATTTCCGCATGAATCCTCCGCTTCGCACAGAGGATGACCGTCAGGCAGTTCTGGAGGCTGTCAAGGATGGTACCGTCGATGCGATTGTCACCGACCATGCGCCGCATACCCAAGAGGAAAAGAGCGACTTTTATAAGGCTCCAAACGGCATCATCGGCCTGGAGACCTCTTTCGCGGCCTCTTATACCGCACTGGTGGATACCGGGCTTATCTCCTTAAACCGCCTGATTGAGCTGATGACAGTCAACCCCAGAAAGCTTGTTGGCATCGGCGGAGGCACGCTCAGAGAAGGGGAGACTGCGGACATTGTCCTCTTCGACCCTCAGGAGAGCTTTGTAGTCGATAAGACCAAGATGCACTCCAAGGCGAGCAATACGGCCTTTGACGGAATGACCCTGAAGGGAAAAATCAAATATACGCTGCACCGCGGCGAAATTGTATACAGCGACCGATAACCGAGAAGAGAAAGGGAGAACAGATATGGCATTTGACAGACTGATTGAGAACATTGTGAGGATGAAAAACCCGACCGTAGCAGGCCTTGACCCGAAACTCGACTATGTGCCGGATCATATCAAGGAAATTGCCTTCGGCCGGTATGGATATACCCTCAAAGCCGCGGCAAAGGCGCTGCTGGAGTTCAACAAGGGTTTGATTGACGAGCTGTGCGACATCGTACCGGCTATCAAACCGCAGGCCGCTTATTATGAGATGTATGGTTATCAGGGCGTTAAGACATTGTACAAGACCATCCAGTATGCAAAGAAAAAAGGCATGTTTGTTATCACGGATGGCAAACGCAACGATATCGGCACGACAACGGAGGCCTATGCAATCGCGCATCTTGGGGAAGTGACTGTCGGGGAGGAAACCCTCACCCCGTTTGGCGCCGATGCGCTGACTGTCAACGGTTATCTCGGTACGGACGGCATCCGGCCGCTGCTCGGCGTATGCGAGAAAAAAGATAAGGGCATCTTTGTCATTGTAAAGACCTCGAACCCCTCTTCCGGGGAGCTTCAGGACAGGCTCATCGATGGCAAGCCGGTCTATGATATTATGGGCGAGATGTGTGAGCAGTGGGGAGCTGAGCTGATGGGAAAATACGGCTACAGTGGTGTCGGCGCCGTTGTGGGGGCCACCTACCCGGAACAGCTCAAGGAACTGCGTGCAAAACTGCCCTCTACCTTCTTCCTGGTGCCGGGTTACGGCGCACAGGGCGGCGGCGCTGCGGATGTTGCCGGAGCGTTTGACGACAGAGGGCTTGGAGCGATTGTCAACTCCTCCCGAGGTATCATGTGCGCTTACAAGGCGATGGGAATGAATGGAGAAGAGTTTGCAAAAGCGGCAAGATTGGAAGCAATCCGTATGCGCGACGATATTACACAGCATATCGCACCGATTACTCTGTAAATTGAATCCGCGGACTTACTATAAAATGCAGGAGGAACTAGCATGTACTGGAGAGAAAAGAGAAAACCCGCCTACCTGCTTTTGGCGGACGGCAGCGTTTATGAGGGAGTGAGCATCGGCAAGGAGGGAACTACTGTCGGCGAAGCGGTTTTTGCCACCGCCATGGTCGGATACCAGGAGCTGCTTACCGACCCGAGCTATCATGGACAGATTGTGATCCAGACCTTCCCGCTGATTGGAAACTATGGCGTCAACTCCACAGACCCGGAGTCTGACCGGTGCTATTTGAGCGGCTATATTGTTAGAGAATGGTGTGAAATTCCCTCCAATTTCCGGTGTGAGGGAAATGTGGACGAATATCTCAAAGCGCAGAACGTCGTCGGCATCGCAGATGTGGACACCAGAAGCCTGACAAGAAAAATCCGCGAGGCCGGCGTGATGAATGCGGCGATCACAACGGAAAACGTCTATGAGAAAAAAGACGAGCTGCTCGAACAGATCAAAGGCTATGTTATCAGGCAGGCAATCGAATCCACAAGCTGTAAACAGATGCAGAAGTTCACCTGCGAGAATCCTAAATACCATGTCGCACTCTTTGATTTTGGATACAAACACAATATCCGCAGGGAGCTGCTGAGCCGCGGCTGTGATGTCACGGTGGTCCCGTGCAAGACCACCGCACAGGAGATTGCCGCCCTCGGTGTGGACGGGATTATGCTCTCCAACGGGCCGGGAGATCCGGCGGACAACCCGGAGATTATCGCGAACCTAAAAGAAGTAGCAAAACTCGGCATACCTATTTTCGGGATCTGCATGGGACACCAGCTCTTTGCACTGGCAAACGGGGCAAAGACCGTGAAGCTCAAATACGGCCATCGCGGAGCAAATCAGCCGGTCAAGGATTTAAAACATGACCGCACCTATATTACAAGCCAAAACCACGGCTATGCGGTAGAAAGTGACTCCATCGACCCTGCTGTCGGGGAACTCAGCCATGTCAACGTCAACGATAATACCTGTGAAGGGGTGCGCTATAAGGCGTTTCCGGCCTTTACGGTGCAATTTCATCCGGAAGCTGCCGCAGGCCCGCACGATACGTCCTATCTGTTTGAGGAATTCCTCGGGATGATGAACGAAAGGAAGGCGAAGTAAGATGCCGAAAAGAGAAGATATCAAAAAAGTACTCGTCATCGGCTCCGGCCCTATCGTCATTGGACAGGCGGCGGAATTCGACTACGCAGGTACACAGGCATGCCGTGCGCTCAAGGAAGAAGGGCTGGAGGTTGTCCTCATCAACTCCAACCCGGCGACCATCATGACCGATCAGGCGATGGCCGACCATATC
>UQSL01000014.1 GCA_900543705.1 uncultured Oscillospiraceae bacterium | reverse complement strand
CCCGGCAGGCGTTCAAACTGCTCCACCAACCGGGTCAGCGGCAGTACATTGTATTCCATTGGATTACCCTGCCCGGATTACAGAAGGCCCGGAATAGAAATCCCGTTGGTAGCCTTGTCGATTTCTTCCTGCATCGTCGTTTCCACAGTACGGATGACCTCGTTAACAGCCGCAATCACCAAATCCTGCAGCATTTCGATATCATCCGGGTCGACAACCTCCGGTTTGATGGTCAGGTTTTTGATTTCCTTTTTTCCGCTCATCACAACTTCCACTGCTCCGCCGCCGACAGTAGCGGTAAAGTCGCGGTTTTCAATCTCCGTCTTTTTGGCTTCCATCTCCTCCTGCATCTTCTGAGCCTGCTTTAACATACTCGCCATATTCTGAGGGCCGCCGCCCATTCCCTTCGGCAATCTTGCTTTCATATTCACAAAACCTCCATTTATCTTGTCCTTATATCCCTCCGAAAATACTTCCGGAAGCAAACAGCAGGTAACCGCTGTTTTTTGTCAGCAATGAAATCAGAACATACAATTTGGGTTATTTTTCGATGACCTCAATCCCGCTATCCCTTGCTTTTTTGAGCAATTCCTCAACGGGATTATTTTGTACCATATTGGATACAGGCTCCTGACATATCGGAGGCTTATACGGCCCCAAGCGATAGGAGCGCCCAAGCACCTGGGAAATTGCACCGCGGAGAGTTTCCTTGGCAAAGGAGTCCTCCCGGATAATTTTGGAAAACAACGGGGATTTAAAGTCTATTAAGACAAAATCTCCGGAAAGATAGGCGTTGGAACCGGAAAGAGCCCCAACCAGTGCCGGATTCGTTCTGGAAAGAATACTTAAGATGTCATTCCATTGAGGAATCGGTTTGGCCTGTTCATATACAGGAGCACTGTTTACCGGAATCTGCCCCAATGGATGTACCGGTGGATTGTGAGAAAGATCCTCCGGCTGCTCTGTATCATCCCGCACAGCAGAAGCTGATGGTGGGATTTCCTCCTGCATGTTTGTCCCTGCAGAAGCTATAGTTGGAGCTACTGAAATGTATCCAGAAGCAATTTTTCCTTCCAGCCGTTCAATCCGGGACAATAATGTATCCGCCGAGGTGTCAAGCTGAGGAGAAGCGCATTTTAACAGGCACATTTCCAGTTCCAGCCTGCGGTTTTGCACCCGCCCCAAACGGTCGAGTGCATCCTGAAGCAACCGCAGGATATTCAAAATTTCCGCCATGGAAAGCGCGGATGCCGCCTGTTTGTACCGCTCATATTCCTGCGGAAGACAGGAGAGGAGTTGTAACGAGGCACATCCTGATTTTATTAGCATCAAGCAGCGATAATGGCTGATAAGTTGCTCGCACAATCTGGCAGGATCAAGAGATTTTCCGCTTAGCTCTGCCACGGTAGCAAACACGTCGTTCGCTTTATGGGCAGATATTTGTTCCGACAAAGTAAAGAGATAATCGTCAGAAATCAAGCCCGCGGAATCGCGGACTGTTTCGACGGTAATGTCACTGGATTTAGATATACACTGGTCAAGCAGGGACATCGCGTCGCGCACACCGCCGTCAGCAAGTGCCGCAATCGTCAATGCCGCTTCCTTCTCAAGGGCAACCCCTTCTTTTGCCGCGATGGAGAGTAGATAATCCGCAATTACCTGCGTATCGACCCGATGAAAATCAAAGCGCTGACAACGGGAAATAATCGTCGGCAAAACCTTGTGCGCCTCAGTCGTGGCAAGGATGAACATCACATGTTCCGGAGGTTCCTCCATAATTTTCAGCAGGGCGTTGAATGCGCCGGCACTGAGCATATGTACCTCATCGATGATATAAACGCGCATCTTTGCAGAGGCGGGCATGAAATTTGCTTCTTCTTTTAAATCACGGATGTTATCGACGCCGTTATTGGATGCGGCGTCAATTTCTACAATGTCCAGAACAGAGCCCTCTTCAATGGCGCGGCAGGTGTCACAGGTCAGACAGGGATCCCCGTTTATCGGGTGCTCACAGTTGACAGCTTTCGCGAGAATCCTCGCACAGGTGGTCTTTCCCGTTCCGCGGGAGCCGGTGAACAGATAGGAATGTGCCGTGTGACCGTGTTCCACTTCATTTTTTAAAGTCTGTGTAATGTGATCCTGTCCAATTACATCCTCAAACACACGGGGACGGTATTTGCGATAAAGCGCATAATACATTCCATCACCTTCTTTTCTGTCGCTTGGTATGGCTTTCCGAACTTTTTATTGAATGCCCCATAAAAACAGATATAACAAAAAGGCAGGTCACTTAATTGGAGCGTTAAGTGCCGCATGTGCTTTACCACACGGACGTACAGATTGGCTGCGGCGCACAGAAGAAACCGCTTAATGCTGCTTGGTTCCCCACCTGACATGGTTCACGGCGTTCTGTCGCACAGGATCCGTACATCCGCATGGGAAAGGACACGCTGTTCCTGCCTTTTGTAACCAAAAATATGCCGCTCAAATCGAGCCTTTTTATTATACGATATTTTCCCTCAAAAAGCAATATCTAATTCTTGAACTGACTAATCTGATAAAAAGCTTTCCACCGCTTTCAGAAATCCGGGATTTCCTTTCGGCATATTGAATGGTATAATAAAATGATTGTACCAACACTTTAAGAATCATGGTAATCAAGGGAGTCGATAATATGGAAAATCTATTGTTCAGTATTAACGCCGTATTTCCGGTTTTCCTCATTGTCGCCCTCGGGTATTTCCTTCGCAGAAAACAGGTCATCAATGACAATTTTGTGGATATTAGCACCAAGATTGGTTTTCAATTCGCACTACCCTGCCTGTTGTTTCGCCAAATCTATCAGATTGACCTTAAAAAAAGCTTTCAGCCTAAACTAATCGGATATGCCGTTGCAGGTACACTGATTATCGTTTTACTTTGCGCCCTGATTGTCCCCCATTTTATTAAAGACAGAAAACAGCAGGGTGCTTTTATCCACTGTGTCTACCGCAGCAACTATGCAATCATCGGCCTACCACTTGCCATTAACATCCTCGGTGAAGAAGGGGCCACGCCGGCTGCGCTGCTGCTCCCCTTTGTCGTCCCGCTTTATAACATTCTCGCTGTCGTTATCTTTACTCTGTATTCCCCGGAGCAGCACAAGCAGAAAATCGACTTTAAAAAACTTTTGCTGGATATTTTGAAAAACCCCCTCATCATCGGCTGTATGCTTGGTCTTATCACAGCAGGATTCCACATCCCGCTACCGACCATGGTCACAAAATCCGTCGGATACCTCGCAGACCTTGCCACACCGATTGCTATGTTGGCACTTGGAGGCCAGTTTGACTTTGAAAAGGCATGGGGCAATATCAAAATATCCGGTACGGCCACCTTTTTCAAGCTGATTGTCTCCCCGCTTATCTTTGTACCGTTGGCTGTCCTGCTCGGGTTCCGCGGACCTCAGCTCGGTGCGGTGTTTGTTCTTTTTTGTGCTTCCACTGCGGTTTCCAGCTATGTGATGGCAAAGAACATGCACAGCGATGAGGAATTATGCGGACAAATTGTCCTGCTGACCACCTTTTTCTCCCCCTTTGCCATTTTTCTTGGGACGTTCCTGCTCAAAACCTTTTCTCTTATATAAAGGGTAAATCTGGGAGAAACTAAAAAAAGGCCGTTTAACCCAGGATGATTTAGAGCTCAAATCGGAGGAGAAAGCGCTGGTATTTCTGTCAATATAAAGAAGAAACACGCCCGGAACCAAGCAGGATCCGGTGTGTTTCTTTTTTATCGTCTGAGCATCTCCTGAGCATACTCGACCCCCATTCCATAAGCGCCGCCATACTCTTTGAGGATGGACATCGTCGCCTGATAGGTTTCTCGTTCATTCCAGTCCCGCTGGAATTCAAGCAGCACCTGCCGCCAGGTGACGGGAACCGTCCCTGCCTGTACCATTCTGAGTACAGCGGCCTGATGGGCTGCCCGGGTCATCCCAGCACAAGCGTCCTCCACCAAATAAACTTCAAAACCGTCATGCAGAGCGCACAGTGCGGTAAAGGTGACGCTCGCTTCCGTCCACAGACCGGAGAGAATCAGTTTTTTTCTGCTGGTGGACTGGACTGCTCGCTGGAGGCCGCAATCCTCCCAGGCATTGATACAAGTACGGTCAATGGGGATAATATTCGGGAAAACATCCTGAATGCCGGAATAGAGCGGCCCTGCAAATGCAGTTGCCGCCACCGTGCTCAAAATGCACGGGACGTGAAAGGCATGGGCCGTTTTGGCAAGCCCCTGTAAATGGTGCATGACGGTATTTTGAAAGCTGCCCTCCGCACCGAAAAACATTTGGGGTTGCGCGTCAATCATCAAAACGGTGCATTGTCCCGGGTCTAGCAGGGCCTCCTGGTATTCCCTCATCTTCGCTTAGCTCCTTTTGATCAAAAGTGGTATTAGGATTCCCAATCTTTCAATATTTATGTATCATGCGCAACATGCAGGGACTTCCTTCCAGGTTGCGCTTATGTTAGGATGGAACAATTTTCCCGAAAGAGGGAACCATATGAAGAAAGATTTGTTACAGCAGCTAATTTATCTACTTCGTATCATAATGGCCGCCGGGTGCGGCTCGATTATCGGGTATGATAGTTCTCGTGTCGCCGCCGGCGTTGTTACCGTCATTGGCATTTTGGGCGCGGGCGTTATCTTTGTGCGAAACCAGACGGTCAGCGGGCTGACAACCTCCGGTGTCTGAGCGACCGTGGGCGTCGGTATGGCGCTTGGTGCCGGAATGTATCTGATTGGCATTGCCTCCACAGTCCTGATGCTGTTGATTCAGGTAATAGGCCCTGGTACAGAGCGTACCGGAAATCCAGTCTGCTGACTTTTAATCGGTATTTCCGGTTTTGAGGCTTTGTCGGAAAACTATCATGGTTAGAATTCCTCAAAAAAGTAGGGCGGAGAGAATTCCCCGCCCGAGAAACAAGCCATCATGTTTTGAGGTATTTGTCCATCCACTGGGTGATTTCCTGAATTCTTCTCACCCTGTGTACCGGCTTGCCGATGACGCACAGCGCGTGGTTTTCTCCCTTGAACAGGCACAGCCTTGTTTCCACACCAAAATACCGAAGTGCGTAGAACATCTGGAGGCCCTCCGCCATCCAGCAACGGTAATCCTCGTTGGAGTGGATAAAGACTGTCGGGGTCTTGGCCCTGTTTGCATACTGTAAAGGCGATTGCCTCCACACCTTGTCATGGTTTTCCCAGATGTTAGCGTCCACCTGATCGACGTCAAACGTATAGCCGATATCCGCAGTATTGCTCAGGGAAACCCAGTTGGAAATACTCCGCTGGGACGCTGCTGCCTTGAACCGGTCGGTGTGGCCGATAACCCAGTTGGTCATAAAGCCGCCATACGAGCCGCCGGTAATGCCGAGGCGTTCCCCATCCATCCACGGGCACTGTTCGAGGCAGACGTCGACAAACTTCATGATGTCGCGGTAGTCGATCTCCCCGTACTGGCCGCGCAGCTCTGAGAACTCGTTTCCCTTTCCGTCACTTCCAGTCGGGTTGCAGAAGATGACACCGTAGCCCTCGTTCGCCCAGTACTCGTTTTCGTGGCAGTAAACCGTGCCCCACGCTGCTTTGGGGCCACCGTGGACATTGAGGATAACCGGATATTTCCTGCCCTCCTCAAAATCAACCGGCTTTAAGTACCAACCTTTGATTTCATTGCCAACTTCATTTTTGAAGGTCACTTCAACCGGGGTTGCAATGGAGTATTCCTCCGACACGTGGGAATTGATATGGGTAAGCTGGGATTCCTTCCCCTGCTCATCGATTTGATAGAACTCGACGCCGTCATTTCCACGCATCAAAATCGCGAGAAATCCGCCGTCGTACATTACGAATTCTTCGACCGCGCCCTTTTCCCGAGTGACTCTGGTAATGGTCTTGTCCTTGATGTTGCAACGGAAAATATGGGAGGAATCATCCTCTGTGGAGACAAAATACACGCTGTCCTTTCCGTCATACTTCCAGCATTCTCCATATGGCGCACCCATGACGATATCGCAGTGCAGGGAATTGCCCGCGTTGTACTTGTAGCTTTCGTCAATCAGTTCGATCTTTCCCGAGACAAAATTGTACAGGCAAATGGGGCCATCTTCCGTCATGCCGTACTTCTTATGGTCGGTATACTGCAACACCATGGTATCCTCTGACACTATGCCGAAATTGGTGTGGGTGACATGCTCTTGGATGGAGATGTTTTTGAGAGATTTGTCTGCAAAGTCAACTAGATACATCTCATCCTCAACCGGCATCTTATCCTCATAGCGCTTGAGCGTCACGATAAATCTGTTTGTCCCCTGAATCCGCACACATTTTTGAACCGCAGTGAACTGATCCACCAGCTCGGTGATGATACCGTGGTCATAAGCGTAGAGACGGTTACGCTTTTTGTTGATGAATCCCGCCATATTCTGCCAGTAGGGCAGCTCATCGAGGACTTCATAGTCGTTCTCCGCTTTAAGAAACTCTGCCGCTTTTGTCGTGTCCCCTCCCGCCTTGGCAAGGCAGTGTGCTACTTTGGCGTCATAGTTTGCGGTAAAGAGGAATTCCTCTTCGCTGATGAAATACAGCCCGGTCACATTATGGTTCAGGCGCAGGAATTCCTGCGCCTCCCCCATGCCCGGGGTCAATTTCTGAACCACAGTCAGCGGAAGGCCCTTGGCCGTGTAGTCCTTGTCGCGCTGCTTTCTGAGTGCGGGGAACAGTATGGAGTCCCCCACCCAGTAAAAGCTGTTCACATCCCCACTTGCCGTCAGCGGGACCGGATTGCCGTCTTTCAGCAGATAGAGGTTGGAGTAATAGCAGTTGTCCTCCATTGAGGCGTTTTTGAGGATGAAGGCGATTTCGCCCGATTCGCTCAGTTTGATATTGGAAAGATACTTGTATGCAGAAAATTGGTCGATTGTGACCCGTTTCATGGGATTTTTCCTCCTTATGTAAATTGTCATTTCATTCTAACCTGTGTCTATCAGTCTACCATGGTTGAGACATGGTTTCAATTTCCAAACTAGATAAAAATGTCATATCTAATTTGCCATTTCAGACGGAGAGGAGTCATTCAACCGCTTGATGCAAAAACAGACGCCGAAGTTCCGGCGCCTGTCTATTTGTTATGCTTTGAGGTATTTGTCCATCCACTGGGTGATTTCGCGCAGTCTCCTTATTCTGTGCATCGGCTTGCCGGAACGACTGAGTTCATGGTTTTCTCCCTTGAACAGGCACATTCTGGTCGGGACACCGAAGTAACGCAGGGCGTAGAACATTTGGAGACCCTCTGCCATCCAGCATCGATAGTCCTCGTTGGAATTGATGAACAGCGTTGGGGTCTTCGCCTGGTTCGCGTATTTGAGCGGGGATTGCTTCCAAATCTTCTCATGGCTGTCCCATGGGTTGGAATCCACGGAATCCTGGTCCCCATAATATCCAATGTCGGTCGTATTGTTCTTGGAAATCCAGTTGGAAATACTTCTCTGGGAAACGATTGCCTTGAAGCGGTCGGTGTTGCCTGCAAACCAGTTTGCCATCCATCCGCCGTAGGAACCGCCGGTCATGCCGAGCCGGTCGGCGTCAATCCACGGGCATTTTTCCAGGCAGACATCCACGAACTTCTCGACGTCGCGCACGTCAATGTCGCCGTACAGTCCGCGCAGCTCCGCAAACTCGTTGCCCTTGCCGTCGCTTCCGGTCGGGTTGCAGAAGATGACGCCATAGCCTTCGCTCGCCCAGTACTGCATCTCATGGAAGAAAATCGTACCATAGACGGTTTTCGGACCGCCATGGACGTCTAGGATGGTCGGGTATTTCTTTCCCTCTTCAAAGCCCACCGGCTTGATGGTCCAGCCCTTGATTTCCACGCCGTTCTCATTGATAAAGGTGATTTCCTCCGGTGTGGAAATCTCATATTCCTCGCTCAGGTGCTTGTTCAGTTGAGTTAAAGCGTTCTCTTTGCCGTCAAGGCCAACCTCATAGATTTCCGCGCCGTCGTTCCCACGCATGCACACTGCGACGAAGTGGTCTTTGTATGGTGTAAATTCCAGCACCTTGCCCTTTTCCTTTGTCACATGGCTGACGGTCTTTTCGCTGATGCTGCACTGGAGGATGTAGGAGCTATCATCCAACGTCTGGAGGAAAGCGACCTTGTCCTTGCCGTCATACACCCAGGCGATGTTGCCCGGCGTGCCGAGGGAGACGTCGGTGCCGACGGAGCTTCTCGCGCTGTAGAGGTAGCTCTGGTCGATGAGGGTCTTTTCGCCGCTCTCGAAGTTGTAGAGGGTAAACGCCCCATTTTCTCCAAGACCGTATGTTTTACGGTCGGTTCCCTGCAGGAAGAGGGTGTGCTCATCGACAACCGCAAAGTTTTGATGGCTGTAATCCTTCTCAAAGGAGATATCCTTCATGGTGTTTTTGGAAGCATCAAACAGGAAGAGGTCGTTTGGAACCTCCATCTTGTTCTCATAGCGTTTGGAGAGAACGATAAACCTCTCTGTGTTTCCAATTCTTGTGCACTGGGACACAGTTGTGAACTCATCCACAACCGGGGTCACGCCGCCGTCCTTATAGTGAAAGAGGCGGTTTCTCTGCTTATTGACGATTCCCACGCCATTCGACCAGAACGGGAGCTCATCGAAGACAAGGTAATCGCTTTCCGCCTTGATGGCTGCGGCCGCAGCTTCGGTTGCACCGCCGTTTTCCGCCATCATCTGCTCGATATAAGGGTTATAGGTCGCGGTGAACAGAAAATCATTTTCCGAGATGAAATATAGGCCGGTCACATTGTACGGGAGTCTCAAAAACTCCTGCGCCTCCCCCATGCCCGGGGTGAGTTTTTGCAGCACGGTGAGCGGAAAGCCTTTGGCTTTGTAGTCTTTATCCTTCTGCGTGCGCAGTGCCGGGAAGACGATAGAATCTCCCAGCCAGTAAAAGCTATTTACATCATTGGATGCAGTCAATGCGACGGGCTGTCCGTTTCGGATCAGGTAGAGATTGGAATGGTATCCATTTTCCTCCAAACAGGCCTGTTTTACCAGGAATGCGATCTGCCCGCTGTCATTGACTTTGACATTGGACAAAAACTGAAAATTTTTAAAATGGTCGATTGCAATGCGTTTTTTCATCCCAAATCCTCCTGAAATAAATCTTTGTATTCAAGTCTACCATCATTATTCGTGATTTGCAACAAGAGCACGACATCGATTATTGTTGTCAATCTTTCATAATGTCATGGGGCTTTTAACGGAAATTATGTGAAAACTTCTCAATTTAAACTATAGGGTTCCTGATTGCCACATGGACACTTGTACCAATCCGCATAAAACCATCTAAATCATTGTATATAATACACAAAGGACAGCTATCCGGCACAAACCGAATAGCTGTCCTTCTGTTAAATCTGGTTGATCAGATATCTCATGTAAGAGGCGTAGTGGGAAAAGACGATACCCGGCTCCTGAAGCTCATTGTTCCAGCGTTTGAGCCACTCAAAGCTGACAAAGCCGTCATAGCCATTTTCCTTGAGAATTTTTAAAGAGTCGAAGATGGGGACATTACCATATCCCATCATTCAGTACTGCACTTTTCCATCCACGCTTACAGAGTCCTTGACATGGACATACTTGATTTTTCCGCCGAGGTTCTGATAGGTCTGCGCCGGGCTTTCGCCAAAGAACCGGTAGGGGTGATGGATATCCCACAGCACGCCGCTGTTGGAGGAGCCTACCCGGTAGAGTGTCTCCGCAAGTTCCCTGGTATCCGCGAAAATGCCGTTTGTATCCACCAGCGGGGTGACATTTTTCTCTTTGGCATAATCGCAGAGATATTTGTAAGCATCGATGAATAATACGCGATCCGCAGGCTCCGGTTGCGGATTTTTGGTAATCAGTACGCGAATGTAAGGCCAAGTTCCGCACCAGTTGTCAGCATTGGAATTTGCATGCCGGTGCGTCTGAGCTTGTCAACTGTCTGTGCAATATTTTCTTTGCGGAAAGGCTTGGTATTAGGTGCGAACATCTCGTTTTCAATGCCACGAATCTCAATGCCCGCCATTCCCATATCCTTTGCTGTGGCATAGATTTCATCCCAGGACCATCCGGGGCAGCCCAATGTGGAAAATGCTAGTTTCATCTTGTTCACCTCATAGTATCTGCCCGCTCGGGCAGTTCCTTTCTATTTTGGGTCGTATGGTAAAGCATCTCCGGGCAAAGGCTACCGTTGGGGCCCTATTCCTCAGGAATTTCAGCGCTCACATACAGCGTGACCGTGTCCGTCTTGGGATTGATTTCATCATCCACTGCATAATCCGCCCGTACGACGTTTCCGACCGGGACACTTTCGTCATAGACCATGATTTCGTTATAACCAATATTCAATTCATCCAGCGCACTGCGCGCGCTTTCCAGGGAAAGGGAGGCAACGCGCGGCATGGGTACTGTTTTTTCACCTTTGCTGACATACAGCGTCACCGTGATTTTTTCATCGGAACTCAGTGTTGTCTTCGCCGCAGGGTTTTGTTTATAGATGACTCCCTCCGGATACTGGCTGTTGTAGTCACTTTGGGTCTCAAAGTTAATATACGGTGTGTACTGCTTACTGTTTATGATATCGTCCGCTTTTTGTCCGACGAAGGATGGTAATTTTTTTTCGTCAAAGACATCGGATGAGACTGAGCTGACAAGGCTTTCAGACGACTCGGAGGAATTCTTTCCCTTTCCAAAGCCCATGTGGTCTCCGTACAGGGAGAAAAACACCCAGAGCGCAATCACGCCCAAAACCACAAAAGTAACGGCATAGGCGATAATCCAGTATTTCGGGCCCTGACGGTCATTTTTCTTTTTAACCTCCAGCACGCGCTTGGCGGAAAGGGTATTTGCCGCCTTTTTTACCGGCTGCACGGCAGAATCCTTTGCCGGCGGTTTCTTGGATTCCTCATTTGCCTGAAAAGTCTCCTGTGTGACGCGTTCCAAATCAGCCGTTCCCCGGATATCCTTGATTTCATCGACCAGCGCGGAGATTGTTCGTGTCCGCTGTGCGACGTCCATACTCATGGCCTTGGCAATCGCATCGGAGGCAGCCTTTGGAATCATGGGATTGAGCTGAGACATATCCACCAAGTTATCCGCTTGAACCCGAGTGCAGGATTCGGGCGGCATCGTACCGGTCACGGCGCGGTAGATAACTGCCGCCACACCATAGACGTCGGTAAAACGGCCGATTAAAGCGCCTTCAGTATACTGCTCCGGCGCCGCATAGCCCTTGTAAAGCTGGGGAGTAGCTCCCCCAAACTTCTGTCGGACGCGTCTGGTACAAAAGCTGGTCAGTCGCAAAGCGCCTTCCTTGTTGATAAGGATGGTCTGCGGGCTGATTCCTCCATGGACAATGCCAATATCGTGCATCGCCTGCAAATCCCGCAAAAACGGAACAAAGAGATAACGAACCTGTTCCCAGGTCAAATCGCCGAGGTTTCTCGCGAGGAAATCTCCAAACTCAATGCCGTCCGCATAGATGAACACCGCATAAACGGTACCATTCATCTCAAAAAGGTTCGTCGCCGGAATCAGGGCCTTGATGTCGGAATTCGTTCCAATCAGCCGGTTTAAGTCGATGAATTCCTCCTTGTACCGGTTGTACAGGGTTTCACAGCCGGCAAAGACCTTGATTTGCTGGGATTCCTCCTGGCGCATACAGACGGTATCCGGAAAAAACTCTTTGATTTTAACTGTGACCTTTTCCTCGATATCATAACCGATATAGGTGATGTCTTCCCCGTTTAACCCAAGCACCTTGCCAATGAGGTAGCGGTTTGCCAGCATTGTGTTTTCTTCCAAAGCTTTGGGATTGTATGCGCTGTTTGCCGTATAATCACAGTACGGGCAGGAGGTGGATTCCTCAGGAATCATTCTCATGCAGCCCATACAGCGTTTTTGCCGTGCGGTTTGATTTGTTTGATTTTCCATAGTTCGTGCACGCTCCTGTTAGCAGCGGCCGCGCGCACGTTGCAATCTGTGCGCTTAAGCCGTTTCTATTGAAGCCGCATCTTGGAGATTCAGGTATTCCACCGCCCATTCGAGCAGCTTAAATTTCTGAATCTTTCCGCTCGCCGTCATCGGGAAAGTATCCATGAACGCCACATAACTCGGCACCTTATGCCGCGCCATATTGGCTTTGACCAGGTCTTTTACCTCCTGCTCGGTCATGCTCTCTCCCTCTTTTAAGACGATACAGGCCATGATTTCCTCTCCGTACTGATCGCTCGGCACACCGATGACCTGAACGTCGGAGACTGCGGGGTATGTATACAAAAATTCCACGATTTCTTTCGGGTAGATATTTTCCCCGCCGCGGATAATCATATCCTTGATGCGGCCCGTAATCTTATAATACCCTTTTTCATCCTCAGTTGCAAGGTCTCCTGTGTGAAGCCAGCCATCCTCGTCGATTGCCTGCTTGGTTGCTTCTTCCATCTTATAATAGCCCTTCATAACATTGTAGCCGCGTGCGCAGAATTCCCCCTGCACGCCATGAGGCACTTCCTCACCCGTTTCCGGGTCGACGATTTTCGCCTCGATAAAGGGGAGCACCCGCCCTACGGTATTGACCCGCAACTCCACCGAGTCGTCGGTCGTCGTCTGGGTGCAGACCGGGGAGCCCTCCGTCTGTCCGTAGGAGATGGTAATTTCCTGCATATTCATCTCGTCGATGACCTGCTGCATGACCTTCACCGGACAAGGCGAACCCGCCATGATACCGGTACGCAGGGTACTGAAATCAAATTGTTTGAAATCGGGATGCTCGAGCATGGCGATAAACATGGTCGGCATACCGTGGACGGCGGTGCAGTGTTCTTCCAGGATGGCCTTCATCACCGCGTCGGGAAAACGCTGTGCTACCTGAGTGAGCAGGTTTCCCACCGTAATCTCCCACAATTTTTTCATGTTCCTTTCCTCCCTGACATTTTCTGCAAAATAAAAAAGTTTCCGTCTCCTGGTAATTAACACCAGAAGACGGAAACTTGTTTTGCTAATTTTCTTGATATTCTGTTCGCAATCCAAGGGAAAACTATAAACCGGATCCCCAGAATAATTTCATGGATACACCGTATGAAGGAATCCGGCTGCTTATCCGCTCCAACACTACATTCAGGGACGAAAGCCCGCACAAACCCCTTGTTTGTACGGGCTTTCTCGACCGATGAGCCATTTCATTCGCTGTTACCTATAAAGTCCCGACTCAAGCCACATGCTTGCCTTTCAGCCACAGTACCGTATCCCTGATCGTCTGTTTCAAATCTCTTGGGCGATACCCGAGCTCGTGCGTCGCCTTGTCATGGGAAAACCGGTCGTTGCTGTGCAGCGTGTATAGGGAGTATTTCGTATACAGCGGGCGCTCTTTACGGTGCTTGGAGATGGCAGCCAGAAGCGGTGCGGCGGCTTTCACCATCCACATCGGCAGCACCAGAATCTTTCTGCCATGGCAAAAACCCTTTGCCATTTTCAGCACGTCTTTGACTTCGTAGTGCCGGTTCGAGAGGATATAGCATTCTCCCTGCTTTCCTCTCAGTACCGCCTGCAAACAGCCGGCTGCCACATCACGCACATCCACAAAATCATATCCACCTCTGACACAGGCGGGAAGCTTTCCGGTGATATAATCCTGCAACATCTGCACCAGATGGTTTCCGGAATTATCATATGGCCCCAAAATACCGGAAGGGTGAACCACTACGGCGTCGAGTCCCCGCTCCACCGCGTCGAGTACCGCCTGCGTTGCTTCCGCCTTGGTTTTCGCATATCCGCCAACGACCAATTCGGGAGAAAAATGGCGGACTTCTGTCAGTACACCGAGTTTATCTTTTTCTGGAATTGCGTGGACAGAGCTGACATACAGCAGACGCTTGACCTGATATTCCTCACACAGGCTGATAACGTTTTTTGTACCATTCACGTTGACATCGTACATCAACGGAGAAACTTTCTCCGAGATGTCGATAATCCCTGCCGTGTGAATGACATAGACCTCCCGCTCCCTAGTCTGTTCAAACAGCGAGCGCAGGCTATCTTTATCCCGTACATCCCCCCGGATGTAGCGGATATTCTCACCGTCACTTCCCTGCTCGTGAGGCAAAATGAGTCCTCGTATCGTTTCTCCTCGGTGCAACAGCATCCGGATAATCGTATTTCCCAGATGCCCCGCGGCTCCGGTTATAATAAAGAGTCGTTTCATTCTTAACACCTCAATTTATCAGCGACATCCTGTTGATTATCGTCTACAATTGTATTATAGTTTAGATAGTGAATTTGATCAACCAGCATGACCACATAAAACTGGAGGATTATCAACACAATCAACAGTATCTGTTCATTAGCGCATTGCTGTCATAAAAAGTTTTCGGAATTTTCAAAGGCTCTGCGTGTATACCTTTTTGTTGGGAGGATATCACAATGAAACCAATCGACCATCGCACTCGTGTCACCAAAATTCTCATCCGTAAGGCCTTTATGGAACTGCTTGGCAAAAAGCCGATTCAAAGCATTTCCATAAAGGAACTGTGTGAGACAGCGGGCATCAATCGCGGTACTTTCTACAAGCACTACACTGATATCTATGATTTGCTCCGGCAAATCGAGGAAGAGATGCTTGCAGATTTTAAGACAGCGCTTGCCCCGCTGTTGCAAACAGAATCCGGCCGGCTCACCCCCGTCGCCATCACAACTGAGATTTTTAAATGCTTGAAGGATAATGCGGATATCTGCACCGTGACCCTAAGCGACTATGGAGACAAGGCGTTTGCCTTAAAGCTCATCAATCTGGGCAGGGAACAGTGCATTCAGGCCTATTCCCGCTATTTTGCGGATGCTACGCCAAAACAGATTGATTTTTTCTATGCCTTTGTCAGTGCGGGCTGCATAGGCCTGCTCCAAAAGTGGCTTTCCGAGGGGATGGCCACCGACGCCGGGGAGGTCGCCGCAATGGCAGAAAGTATCATGCTACACGGGTTGGGCTTTTTACAAAAAAAATCGTCGGATTGATTCACCAAAGACATACAAAAAGGCCGGGATAAGAGTTTCTCACCCCGGCCTTTTGCTACTTAAAACTGTTCCTTCTCACGCTGTTTGCGTAGTGCCCGGCGGCGTTTTCCCGCCTCCCACTCGACGCGCTCCTCCTCGGTTTGAGGAATGAGACCTGGAACTTCGATCGGGCGCTCGTTTTCATCAAGGGCGACGAGGACAAGATACGCGCAGTTTATCATCCTGCGCTGTCCCGTCAAATCCTCGATATAGGTGTCAACGCGCACCTCCATCGAGGTCTTGCCGACATAGGTCATGCGCCCAATTAAAATCACAGTATCATTGACATGTGCCGACGCCTGGAAGTGCAGGCGATCGATGGATGCCGTGGTGACATTGCAGTTGGAATGCCTTCTGGCAACCACTGCCGCGACGATGTCGATCCACTCCATCAGCTTTCCGCCGAACAGACGCTTAAAGCCGTTCATGTGCTCGTTGAGTAAAATCTGTACCTGCTCGGTCCTGGAATCCGCGACCGTTTTATAGGTGCGGCCTTCCTCCCGCACAAACTCCGGTTGCATGGGTTATCCTTCCTTTCGCGAAAAAAGCGCTGTCACCCCTGATGACAGCGCCGGTTGGGTAATGTGCTTATTCGCCGACAACCGCGATGAGCTCCACTTCGCAGAGCACATTTTTCGGAAGCTGTTTGACAGCAACACAGGATCTTGCCGGTTTGCTGATGAAGTATTTCTCATACACAGCGTTGAATGCCGCAAAATCACCCATGTCCGCGAGGAAACAAGTAGTTTTTACGACATTTTTAAACTCCGTACCAGAGGCTTCCAGGACCGCATTCAGGTTTTTCATAACCTGCTCTGCCTGTACAGTGATGTCACCCTGAGCGATTTCGCCTGTTTCCGGGATAATGGGAATCTGGCCGGAAGTGAACAGCATGTTGCCGCAGGTGATCGCCTGGGAATACGGGCCGATTGCAGCCGGAGCTTTCGGAGTATTGGTTACCTTTAACATGGAAATACATCTCCTACTCATTGATAAATTCATACAGAAAGCTGTATGGTTTTGGAAACGTCCACCCGGTAAAATCTACCGGGTTATCTTTATTATATCGGCTTTTTGAGAGCTCGTCAACCGTATTTGCGGCTATCTTTTACATTCACTCCTTTACCGGTCGGCCGACCAAATCGGACACAGCGTCCAGGATATGCTGCTCCTGCAAGGCACTATACCCGCTGTCACGCATATATTCCCGAATTTTCTGTGCATTTTTTAGGCTGAGTGCATAGCGTTTGAAAATATATTCCTGCTGGTCCCCTTGCTGCATGGCAAAACCCCTCCTGTCACAGGATGCTACTGACTAACTTATACTCACTGCCCGCTGTCCGTATTCCACAGGACAGACCGTTTAAATCCCCTGCTCCAGAGTTGCCTCCGCTACCTTTTCAAAGCCTGCAAGATTAGCCCCAGCAATATAATCCCCTTCCAAACCATAACGCCTTGCCGCCTTTTCAATTTTGCGGAAGATGGAGACCATGATATCCTTTAGTTCCTCATCTACCTTATCAAAGCTCCAAGAAACGCGCTCGCTGTTCTGGCTCATTTCCAGAGCGGAGGTGGCGACACCTCCGGCGTTAGCGGCTTTCGCAGGTGCAAAGAGTACCCCATGCCCGGTCAGATAGGAAGTTGCCTCCAGGGTCGAAGGCATATTCGCGCCCTCCGCCACTGCGATACAGCCGTTTTGGACAAGCTGCTTTGCATCCTCCACATCGAGTTCATTTTGCGTTGCACAGGGCAGTGCAATATCGCAAGGGACACTCCACACTCTGCCGCTTTCATGGTAGACGGCAAAAGGGTGTTCCTTGGCGTATTCGGACAATCTTCCGCGTCGGACCTCCTTGAGCTCACGGACGGCTTCAAAATCGATGCCGTTCTCCTCGTAAATCCAACCGGTGGAATCACTCATGGTCACAACCTTCGCCTCCAGCTCAATAGCCTTTTGTGCGGCATACAACGCAACGTTTCCAGCACCGGAGATGGAGACTCGTTTCCCGGCGAGGGAAATTCCATTATGCTTTAGCATCTCGTCCGTCAGGTAAAGCAAGCCGTACCCAGTTGCCTCCTTACGTACCAAACTTCCTCCGTAGGTAAGACCTTTCCCAGTGAGTACCCCGGTGTGGATGCCGCGAATTCGCTTGTACTGTCCATATAGGTACCCAATTTCCCTTGCACCAACGCCGATGTCACCGGCAGGAACGTCCTCATCCGCGCCGATATATTTGTATAGCTCCGTCATAAAACTCTGGCAAAAGGCCAAAATTTCCCGATCGGATTTTCCCTTTGGGTCAAAATCGGATCCACCCTTGCCCCCGCCAATCGGCAGCCCGGTGAGGGCGTTTTTAAACACCTGCTCAAACGCGAGGAATTTCATAATACTCAAATCGACATTGTCCCGAAACCGCAGGCCGCCCTTGTAAGGACCGATAGCGTTGTTAAACTGGATACGGTAGCCGGTATTGACCTGCACCTGTCCGTAATCATCCACCCAGGGGACACGAAAAAGTATCTGACGGTCCGGCTGTGTCAGGCGTTCGAGCAGGGCATTTTGGCGATACTCTTCCTCATTCGCCTCAATCACAGGCGCCAGGGAGGTTAAAACTTCTTGCACCGCCTGCAAAAACTCCGGCTGGTCGGGGTGTTTCTTCTTAAGGCTTTCCAACACTTCACTGATGTACGACATGTTCCCATTTTCCTCTCATTCTAACAATGCACCTGTTTTATTTATCTCCGGTGCATGTTTGCATTATGCGTGAATAAGAGCTATTATATCCGCAGAAAATTGCCGCCTCTCCTGAATAGCCAGCGAAGACCGCATACAAAAAGGCAGGGTACTATCGTTTCCCTGCCTTTGCGGTCTATCTTATTTTCGCGTAGTAGGCCTTTTTGACCTGCTCAGCAATATGCGGGGCGGTCAAGCCATAGTAGTCAAGCAGTTCGAGTGCCGGTCCGGAAATACCGTACTCATCTTGAATGCCGAGTTTGACAACCCTGGCAGGATACTGCGCACACAGTACGCTGGAAACCGCCTCACCGAGTCCGCCGACCACACTGTGTTCCTCCACAGTAACGAGTACGCCGGTCTCTCTTGCCGCTTTGACGAGCAGATCTTCATCAATCGGCTTGATGGTGTGGATGTCGATCACGCGGGAATGGATCCCCTCTTTTGCAAGCAAATCCGCAGCGCCAAGCGCTTCATAAACCATCAGGCCGGTAGCCACAATCGTGATATCCTCGCCGTCGCGCATCGTAATGCCTTTGCCAAGCTCAAAATGATAGGTTTTTTCATCGTTGAATACGGGGACTGGCAGGCGGCCGAGGCGGACATAGACCGGGCCGTCCAAATTTACAATTGCCTTAATTGCTGCCTTTGCCTCCACATCATCCGCCGGGTTGATAATCGTCATGCCCGGAATCGCACGCATCAGCGCCATATCCTCGCAGCACTGATGGGTAGCACCGTCCTCACCGACCGAAATACCGGCGTGAGTCGCGCAGATTTTCACCGGAAGTTTCGGGTAGCCGACGGAGTTTCGAATCTGCTCAAAGGCACGGCCAGCGGCAAACATGGCAAACGTGCTCGCAAATGGCTTTTTCCCCGAAGCAGCAAGTCCTGCGGCCACACCGATCATATTCGCTTCCGCAATTCCACAGTCAAAGAACCGGTCAGGATAATGCTCCTTGAACATCGCCGTCATGGTGGAGCCGCCGAGATCGGCATCAAGCACTACAACGTCTTTATCAACCGCACCGATTTCCACCAGCGCTTCCCCATAACTTTTTCTGGTAGCAATCCTTTTCACCTCTGCCATCGGCTCAGCCCTCCAAATCCTCAAGATACTGCTTTATCTCGTTTACTGCATTTTGGTATTGCTCTGTATTCGGAGCCACACCGTGCCAGCCCACGTTGTCCTGCATAAAGGAAACGCCCTGTCCCTTGTGGGTAGCCGCAACAATAACTGTCGGTTTTCCGGTAATGGACTTGGCCTCCTGCACGGCGCTGTCAATCTGGCAAAAATCATGGCCATCAATGGAGATAACATGGAATCCAAACGTTTCAAATTTATCCGCAATCGGCTCCGGAGAGCAAACCTCCCGCAGATGGCCGCTAATCTGCAAATCATTGTAATCGACAAACGCGCAGAGGTTATCAAGTTTTTTATGGGAGGCAAACATTGCCGCCTCCCAAACCTGGCCTTCCTCGAGTTCCCCATCACCGAGCAGCGCATACACACGGTAATCTTTCTTCGAAAGCTTACCAGCCAGGGCGATGCCGCATGCCGCAGAGATTCCCTGTCCCAGAGAACCGGTGGACATGTCCACACCTGGAGTCCCTTTCATATCAGGATGCCCCTGAAGCATGGCCCCGACATGGCGAAGTTTTGCCATTTCCTCCATCCTAAAATATCCTTTAAGTGCGAGCGCCGCATACAACGCAGGGGCTCCGTGCCCCTTGGAGAGGACAAAACGGTCGCGGTCCTCCCATTTCGGATTTTTCGGGTCAATCCGCATTTCATGGAAGTAGAGATAGGTGATAATATCCGCTGCGGAAAGAGAACCGCCCGGATGTCCGGATTTTGCGTTGTATACGCCTTCCAGAATCCCAAGACGTACATGCGCAGCAGTGGTTTTCAGCTGTTTTAAAAGCGATTGTTCCATTGATTACCCTCCGTATTTCGTATCCAGCTGCATGCCTTTCCCAAGGCGGGAACGCAAAAATACAGAGCATGGTGCCGATGCTCTGTACTATACATAAAATAGCCCTTATGCCCGCTTTTTACCGCAGTAAAAAGGGAACTGACAAGCGTTTCTACACGGTTACGTCATCTATATCATCGCCAATTTGGGTCTCAAAGTCAATAGAAATCGGGAACTTGTTCGTATCTTTGGTAAACTTCTATTTTTTTCTCTATATTGAAAAACATTTTAAAGAATCTTTGTGCAGATTGCAGGAACACTCCCATCCAAGTATGCCCACAAAAAAGTGGAGTATGAAACACTGCTTTTCTCTCTTTTTGTATAGGAGTCTGTCCGCCTTTCATAAGAAAACAACATCGGATAAAACCCTATTCCGTGCTCCTATTCTTTCGGACGAAGCGTTTTCAAAAAAGCGGTAAAATACTCCGGAAGACCGGCATCAAACTGAAGGTACTCGCCTGTGACGGGATGCACAAAACCGATGACTCTTGCATGCAGGCACTGTCCGTTTAAAGAATGAATGACCTTTTTCGGCCCATAAACCGGATCCCCTGCCACGGGGTGTCCGATGGAAGCCATATGCACCCGAATTTGATGAGTACGGCCCGTCTCCAGCCTTAGACGTACATGAGTAAAGCCTTCATAGCGCGCAATCACCTGGTAATGGGTCACTGCTTCCCTTGCATGGAGATCGGTGACCGCCATCTTTTTGCGGTCGAGCGGATGCCGGCCAATCGGCTTGTCTATCGTCCCCTCGTCCACTTTGAGCGTACCATAGACGACGGCCTCATAGATGCGGGTAAACGTATGCTCCTTGATTTGTACCGCGAGGTTTTGGTGCGCCATATCGTTTTTTGCCACAATGAGCAGACCGCTGGTATCCTTGTCGATGCGGTGGACAATCCCTGGGCGAATTACTCCGCCAATTCCGGAAAGACTGCCCCTGCAGTGATGGAGCAAGGCGTTCACCATGGTGCCAGTGTAGTTGCCCGGTGCCGGATGCACCACCATCCCCTTAGGCTTGTTGACCACAAGCAGGCAGTCATCCTCATAGACAATAGAAAGCGGAATATCCTCCGCCTCCACTGCCAGTTCCTGTGGCCTCGGTATCTCCACCGTGACCCGGCTGCCTGTTTTGAGCCGGGTATTCTTCGCTGCCGGCTTGCCGTCTACCAAAACATACCCGTCCTCAATGAGCTTTTGCACCATCGAGCGGGTCAGCTCCTGAACGGCGTCCGCCACAAACTTATCCAACCGCGCCCCGTTCTGGTCACAGACAATCTGTAAAACTCGAGATTCTCCGCTCATTTGGCCTTCCCTGCCCGGTGCTTATTCTCATCCCCCGTGTGGAAAAACAGCAGCCAGATGATAAACATGACCATCGCGGCGCTGACACAGACATCCGCGAAGTTGAACACCGCAAAGTTGATGGCGCAGATGTCCAGATAATCCACAACAAATCCGCGGAAAATTCGGTCAATCAGATTTCCCAGTCCACCTGCCACTGCCAAGGTTACTGCCGCCAGCAGCCATTTTGAGTGGATTTTCCGCAGGACAATGACGGCAATCCCTGCTGCGAGGACAATTGCCGTCCCGCCAATCAGCAGCCACCACTGTTCCTGCATCATGCCAAATGCCATTCCCTGATTTTCCAGATAACGAAACTGGAAAATCCCCTCAATGACCGGATAAACCCCAATAGGTGCAAGCGACTCGAGCACCCAATATTTAAAAAGCTGGTCAATTCCAACCAATGCTGCAATGGATACAAGTGGAATCAAAATCTGCATAAAAACCCCCAAAAAGCCATGAATTTTAAAAGGAAACAGACAGAACAAAATCACATACCCACAGCCTGCAAGCTGCAAGTATGTGATGCATAGTCCTTATTTTTCTGCTTTGTAATTATCTCCAAACTGGAGCGGACCATACTTGGAAGAGCGCCAGCGAGAAATATGCTCTGCTTCACTCCCCGCTTCACTTGGCGCAGCAGGCTGAGGTTCCGGCTGTGCCGGTTTTTCCTCAATAGGCGCCTGCTGAGACTCCGGCTCAGGCTCTGCCTGTTTGACCGGTACCGGTTCTTTTGCCGCGGGCGCTTCCTTTTCCTCCGGTGCATCCGGAAGAAGACCGATGGTTTCCAGATGAGATTTGTATAATGAAAGCATCTTGGATTTAAAAGAAGATACCTCCCGTTTCATCCGCGTGAGCTCATACTTGGTATTTTCAAGTTCCTCCTGAGTTGCACGAAGCATTTGTTCTGCCTTGACGGCGGCTTCCTCTTCAATCTGTTTGGCTTTGACCTTGGATTCCCGAACAATATTGTCCCCCATCTTCTGAGCGCCCAACAATGCCGCTTTCAGGCTGTCTTCTTCGGAACGGTATTCCTCGATTTTGTCCGCCAAAATCATGATTTTCTTTTCCAAATCAGCCTTTTCCTTTTCCTGCTCCCGTAAAGTGGAACCGACCTGCTCTAAAAAAGAATCCACATCATCCGTTCGATAGCCAAAAGCCGCTTTTTCAAACTTTATATTCTGGAGTTCCTGCACTGTCATGTAAACCGACACCTCTCTTAACCATTCGCTGTTTAAAGATATTTTCGGGCGCAGATTGTCAGCCTGCCCTTTCTGGTAACGGCCCCCTGCGCAGTAATCACAAATTTACCATGCCCGCGCACGGTGATGATATCCCCCACGCTGATTTCCTCGGAAACACTCTCTATCACCCTGCCGCCGACTGCGGCAAGGCCAGAGCGAATCAGTCGCGCACATTTCTCACGGCTTAAGCCAAGCAAAAAGGAGAGGATGCAGTCAAAGCGCATGGACGCAACTGTTGAACTGAGTTCCTTGAATTTCGGTTCCGGCAGCATTTCCAGAGAAAAGCCCTCCGACACCTGGACGCCGACCCTGCCAACCTTTGTCATCTCCTGCAAGGCTGTATTTGCCACATTTTCATGGAGAAAAACGACTGTTCTCCCTTCTGAGACAAGGATATCACCGATCATCTCCCGTTTTATCATCAGGCCCATCAAAGCGCCGAGGAAATCCCGATGTGTCAGCGCATCCTGCCTGCGGTAAGCAATGCTCAACGCCCGCAGAGGAAACAATTCCGGTTCCGCTTTCATATAATCGGGAAACGCACCGAAGAAAACCCGCTCTGCCCGTTCATAACCGCCATAGAAATGACCGTCTGAAAACCCAATTAGGCGCACCACTTCCTGGACAAGCGCACGTTCAGAGGGACTCAAAAAGCCGATGTATTTCGGCGTCATGCGGAGCTGTGCGGTTTCTACTGCATCGAGCACACGCGAGACCAGTATTTTATCCTCTTCCTCCCTGCATAGGGAATTCAGGCGGTTATCGAGTTTCATCCATTAAAAATAAACGCCGTTGTTTTCGAGTTCGTCAAGCAAATCGCCCTGGATGTCGACATTGTACGGGGTGATGATAAAGGTGCTGTTTGCCACCCGTTTAATCTGCCCGTTGTTCGCATAGGCAACGCCGCTTAAGAAGTCGATGAGGCGACGGGCAATATCCTTCGGGGCAGACTCCAGGTTCAATACAACCGTACGCTTTGCATTGAGATGGTCTGCCACAGAACTTGCATCCTCAAATTTTTCCGGTTTTACCAGTACAACCTGAAGCTGAGTTTTGGTGTTGATGTTGACAACTTTATTGTTTCTGCGTGCAGCTGCATCCTCGTAAGGAATCATATCCGGATCCGCCTTCTTTTCTTCTTCCGGAGCAATAGTATCCTCTCCTTCGTAGCTGTATTCCTCTTCATCCTCCGGTACGCCCAGGGCACCTCTGATTTTATCCATAAATCCCATAATGCTTCCTCCTGTTGATTTAAACTTTCAGCCGTTCGCCAAACAGGCCACGTCCAATCCGGATGATGGTCGCGCCGTTTTGCACTGCCAAAACATAATCACCTGACATACCCATCGACAGGCAGTCCATAGTGATATTATCTCTGTTTTTCCGGCGGCTGTCAAGGAACAGTTGATCCATATTCATAAAATACTTACAAATTTCTGCGTTTTCCTCACATTTTGGTACAACTGCCATTAGTCCTTTGACACTCAAATGAGGATAACAGGAAATCTTTTCTAGAAAGCTTGGCAACCCCTCTGGATACACACCGAATTTACTTTCTTCCCGGCCCGCATTGATTTGAATCAGGATATCCATGGTTCTTCCGGTTCTTACACACCGCCGTTCAATTTCCGCTGCGAGATGCAGGGAATCGACCGATTCAATCATATCGACCTTGTCAATAATATATTTGACCTTATTTGTCTGCAGATGGCCGATAAAGTGGATTTCACACTTATCCCTGTCATAAGAATCATACTTTTCCAGTAGCTCCTGCACCCGGTTTTCGCCAATCAGATCGATTCCGAGCCCGAGCGCCTGATTGACGCGCCAGGGCTCCACCGTCTTGGTGACCGCCATAATGCGCACCTTGTCTCCACGCCCGCAATCATGCAGGGCCTGCGCCGTCTTTTCCCGGATTTCCTTCAGATTTTTCTCAAGTTCAAGAGCCGACTGGTTTGCCGTCATACAAATCTCTTCCTTCCACGACAACCTCTTCATGGGCTTGCAGGACATCGCTGTCCGACTCGTCTATCTCGCTGATGACATAACCGCTGCCTTCGTAGATGACGTTAAGCTTACGGAATTTTATCTGTGAGCCTTTTTTCACATAGACGCCCTGTACGCCATCCTCAAAGCGCACTGCCTTGGAATTGACAAGCAGTCCGGAATAGGAGGAAAAGTTTAACTGGGCTGTCTGTCCGCGCAGGCCGGTCAGATCCGCTGTAACATAATCACAGTGCAATATGACAATTCCCTTGTCGCCTTCCTCACGAAAGGAGGAGACGGTAAAGGGGATATCGGATACACCGGCAAAGGGAAAATTGACCGTCAGGGACGCCCCTTCCCGGAATTTAGAGAGATCCTTTTTCTCAACGACCACGGCAAAAAACCACTCAAAGTCATTGAGCACCTTGCCCACATAGTTTTCTGTGGAAATATCTCCTGCCGCAAGTACTTCTTCAATTTGGCCGACACTCAGAGAATCTAAATTATCCGGCGTGAGCACGGACTCATAGCCATCCACTTTGCCAACGAAATAGCCGGAAAGCGGAGCGGTAATGACCGTGGTGTTCGGGTCAAGAGAAGACTGTAGAGATGCAATCTCCGCATTTATGGCTTCAATGCGAGAGGTAAAATCCGTATTCGTATCCGTCAGCAGCTGCTTTTTATTGATCAGGGAGAGCAGCGCATTTTCCTTATTCAGCAGCGTATCAAAATCGTCGGAGGCCACCGCGTTGGAAAGCTCGGCCGTGGCGTTCAAAATCTGGTTTTCCACACCGTCAATATGGACGGTGCTCGACTGCGCCTGAGCCTGCGCTTCCGTCAGGGAAGTCCGTTCCTGCTCAAGCAAATCGATTTTATACTTTGCCGCAGCGCTTTGCTCATTGGAATAGACCTCCGCAATTTGGTTGCCCTTGGAGACCTTTTCCCCATCCTGATTGCTGTAGTTAATCACACCACTGTAAGTCGTATCGATAACCGTTTCGCTGCGCACCGCTACACCCTGCGCCTCCAGGGAATCGCGTACCGTATAGTTATAGGCGACTTCCGTTTTTAAATCCGTATGGTAATAGCGGTAAAGCTGGAACCCGATTAAGCAGACACCGAGCGCTGTCAGAACTCCGACCACCGCTTTGATGATAAATTTCATTGCCGTTACCTGGCTCCGGACTCAGGATCCTCCCGCTCGGCGGATTCCAGGACGCTGATGGGGCGCACGGGGATAATGGTGGAAATTGCGTGCGTGGAAACCAGGTTTTGCTTTCCTTCGCTGTCCAAAATCACGATATAGCTGTCAAATCCCTTAACCATGCCTTTAAACTGGAAGCCGTTTGTCAGGTAAATCGTGACCGGGATTTTTTCCTTGCGCGCCTGATTGAGAAATACATCCTGTAAATTCAAATTCTTCATCATTGTTCTTCCTCCCATTTATAGCAAAACCTGTAAATATTCTTCTGCCTGTCTTTTAATATAATCAAAATTCGGGGACTTGTCAACCAAGAGCGGACTGAAACGGGCGTCCCGCTTAAACCAGGAAATCTGCCGTTTGGCATATCGCCTGGTTTCCATTTTCATGCGTTCCACCGCAGTATCCAGATCGGTCAGCCCCGCAAAATACGGAAACAGCTCTTTGTATCCAATGGCCTGAAGCGCGGTCGCCGAAAGGCTGTCCCGCCTGCGAAACATCTGCTTTGCCTCTTCCACCAGCCCCCGCTCCATCATCGCATCAACCCTTGCGTCAATGCGGTCATAGAGCACCTGACGGTCCTCAAAGCTCAGCAGCAGCATATGAGGCCGGTAGGGGGACGGATGTTCTCTGGAACGCCGCAGGGCTTCGGACATCGTCACGCCGGTGGTGCGGTACACCTCAATGGCGCGGATAATACGCCCCCGATTGTTCGGATGAAGCCTTCCTGCCATCACAGGGTCAAATTCCCGCAAAATCTCGAGCAAGGCCACTCCTCCCCGTTCCTCGGCAAGCTGTTCGAGCTCCGTACGCAGCCCCTCGTCCGCTTCGGCAGGCGCAAATTCTAGATTGTCCACGACCGACTGGATATACAGCCCGGTTCCCCCTGTCAGGATGGGAAGCTTGCCGCGCGAGGCAATCTCCCGGATGCAGCGCCTTGCATCCTCCGCGTACTCTGCCACGCTATAGCTTTGTTCCGGCGGCAGAAAATCCATGAGATGATGGGCAATGCCTTTTCGCTCTTCCATAGTCGGCTTTGCGGTGGCGATTTCCATCCCTTTGTAAACCTGCATCGAATCCGCAGAGATAATCTCTCCGTTTAAGCACAGGGCCAGTTCCACGGCAAGCGCCGTTTTCCCAGAAGCTGTCGGCCCTGCGATGACAGCCAGCGGTATTTTCTGATATTCACTCATAACGGACTTACCTTAGATTCTCCCAAATTTTTTCTCAATTTCACTGCGCTTTAACGTAATGGCCACTGGCCTGCCGTGCGGGCAGTAGCGCACATCGTCTCCCTCTAAAATTGTGCGTATAATCTGCTCCATCTCCATCGGTGTGCTCTTGTTATGTGCCTTAATTGCACAACGGCACGCTACCGAGTGGTAGAGGTCATCGAGTTTTTCCGGCGTCAAATCGTGCACGCCTCCAGATAGTTTCCCCGCCAATTCCTCGAGCAGCTCCTGCACGTCTTCCTCTGCAACATACATCGGCATCGCGCGAACAAGCAGGGTTTTGGATCCGAAATCCTCTGCCTCAACCCCAAGAGTGGACAGTGTATCCAGTGCGCCAAGCAGCGTAGTGTAGTCCTCGGCAGAAAGTGCAATCATGAGCGGCTCGAGCAAAACCTGGCTGTTGGAATCATCCTGTGTACTGCGCAGGCGATTGAACAACATCCGCTCGTGCGCGGCATGTTTATCGATGAGCAGCAATTCTTCCCCGCGCTCCACAAGCAGGTAGGTACCGAAAGCCTCCCCAACCAGGCGGTAATTCTGCTCATGAGTCTCGGATACATCCTGTAAGACAGGCTTGGCTTGCGGATGAAGCGGAATCGGATCAGGAGAGGGCACTTCTTGTGCCTGCTGCGGCCTTGAAAAGGGAAATGCCGCACCCTCCTGATTTTGGACAAACTCGGAAAAACGGTCAAGCCCGGAAGGACGCTTTGGCTCTTCATAGGGGATTTCCACGGAAATCTCCCGTTTTGTCTTCGGGAGTTCTTCAATACCGGGAAGCATTCCACTGTCAAAAAACAGCTCCTTGTAAGGAGTTTCCTGCCGCTGTACAGATGGATAGGCGGCGGAACTCTTCTGCTCCTGTTCCGCCTGCTGTGCCTGCTCCATCGCGGAAAGCGCCTTGAATTGCCTGAGTGACATCTGCTGAGGAGGGACGACCTTCTCCTGCACCGTCTTTTTCTCACTAAGGTCAATGGCTTCAAACTCGATTCCCTGGGAAAGGGTGTTTTTCACTCCTTGGAATACCGCGTCAAACACCGTCTTTTCGTTGACAAAGCGCACCTCGATTTTTGCCGGATGAACGTTGACGTCAACAAGCTGTGCCGGCATATCCACCATCAGCACGCAGGCCGGGAATTTCTGTACCATAATAGCATGCTTATAGGCCTGCTCGAGTGCCGCCGCACAAGTGCGGGATTTGACAAATCTGCCGTTGACAAAGAAGTTTTGCAGCGAACGATTGGCCCGGCTCTGCTCCGGTTTGGAGATAAAGCCTACTACCTTGACAGCCTCAAAAGAGTACTCCACCGGGAGCATCCCCTTAGCCACATTCTTTCCAAGCACGCTATACACTGCGGAGAGAAGTTTGCCGTCCCCCGGCGTGTTCAAATACTCCTTATTGTCCCGGAGTATCCGAAACGAGATCTCCGGATGGGAAAGCGCAATCTTTTCCACAACCCCGCAGACAGAATTGGCTTCCGAAACATCCTTTTTCAAAAACTTCATACGTGCCGGGGTATTGTAGAATAAATCCTTTACCACAATCGTCGTACCCTGTGGGCAGCCCGCCTCCCCAAAGGAGGTGATTTCCCCTCCCTCGAGGGTAATCTCCGTACCGGCGATTGCCCCTTGTGTTTTCGTGATCATTTGCACACGGGAAACCGCCGCAATCGAGGCGAGCGCTTCCCCGCGAAACCCGAGCGTCAGGATATGCTCCAAATCAACTTCTGAGGAAATCTTGCTGGTCGCATGGCGCAAAAACGCGGTTTTTACACTGTCCGGTTCGATTCCGCTTCCGTTATCCGTGACCCGCAGATAGGTGATGCCTCCGTTCTTAATCTCAACCGTAATCACACTGGCCCCTGCATCGATGGAGTTTTCCACCAGCTCCTTGACTACAGAGGACGGGCGTTCGCACACTTCACCCGCGGCAATCAGTTCCGCGACATGCTTTTGAAGCACCTGAATTTTTGCCATGCTCTCAGCTCCTTTCCCTTACAGCATTGCCTTTAGCTCATATAGTTTATTGAGCGCCTCAATCGGCGTCAGCGTATTCAAGTCAACCTGCTCGATGGCGGCGGCAAGCTCGTCATGCGTGGAGGAGGCAAAGGAAATCTGCGCTTCCTCCTCCGGCTCGGGAGCGGATTTTGCCCGCACCGCCGGCCCGTTTACATCAAGCTCCGCAAGTATCTTTTTCGCACGGTTCACTACGCTGTCCGGGATACCGGCGAGCTTTGCCACCTCAATACCATAGCTCTCATCCGCACCGCCACGGATGATTTTACGAAGGAAGGTGATATCGTCTCCCCGCTTTTTAACCGCAATGTTGTAATTGACCACCCCGTCGAGCAATTCTTCAAGCTCAGTCAACTCATGGTAATGGGTCGCAAACAGAGTCTTTGCACCGAGCTTGCGCTTGTCCGCAATATGCTCGATGACCGCGCGCGCAATACTCATCCCGTCGTAGGTAGACGTTCCGCGCCCGATTTCATCCAAAATAAGCAGGCTTTGCTTCGTCGCGTTTTTGAGGATGTGTGCGACCTCGTTCATCTCCACCATAAAAGTGGACTGGCCGGAGGCCAAATCATCCGACGCGCCGATTCTGGTAAAAATGCGGTCGACAACCGACAGCCTTGCGGATTTTGCCGGGACAAAGCAGCCAATCTGCGACATCAGGCAGATGAGCGCCACCTGGCGCATATAAGTCGATTTACCCGCCATGTTCGGTCCGGTGATGACAAGCATCCGGTTGTCCTTTCCATCCATGCGGGTGTCGTTTGGCACAAATGCCGCGTCGGTAAGCAGGGCTTCGACGACCGGGTGGCGTCCCTCCTCAATAAGGATATCCCCATTCATTGTCACGTCAGGACAGCAGTATCCTCTTTGCCGGGAGACATTCGCAAACGAACACATGACGTCGAGCTTTGCCACCGCGGAGGCTGTGCTCTGGATACGGTGGAGGTGAGAGGCGGTGAACTCCCGCACTTGCGCAAACATCTCGAGGTCGAGCGCCACGACGCGCCCGCTCGCCCCTAAAATATTATCCTCAACGTCCTTGAGCTCCTGGGTAATATACCGTTCCGCGTTGGTCAGCGTCTGCTTGCGGATAAAGGTATCCGGCACCAGCGCGGTGTTTGTTTTGGTGACCTCAATATAATACCCGAAGACTTTATTGTAGCCGACTTTCAAAGTCTTGATACCGGTTTCCTGCCGGTATTTCGCCTCGATATCCGAAAGGATCTGCTTGCTGTTTTTCAGTATCGCGTTCAGCTCGTCAATTTCCGCGTTAAATCCTGCACGGATGATTCCGCCGTCCTTTGCGGAGACCGGTGGCTCGTCAATGATGGCGTTTTCGATGACTTCCTTGACGTCTTCGAGCGTATCCATCTGCGTGTATACTTCCCGCAGGAGGCCGCACTTTGCGTTTTCCAGCATCTTTTTGAGCTTTGGAAGGCTCCCTGCCGCGTCGGCAAGCGAACGCATCTCCCTCGGGCTTGCCGTACCGTAGACGATACGCGTCATCAGACGCTCCAAATCGTAGATTCCGCTCATCTGTGTAGTGATATCATCGCACAAAATCGGGTCGTTATACAATTCTGATACCGCCACATGGCGCTTTAAAATCGCTGCCGGATTTAAAAGTGGCTGTTCGATATAATTGCGGATCAGGCGTTTTCCCATCGCGGTCTTTGTGCGGTCAAGCACCCAGAGCAGGCTGCCTTTTTTCTCCGAATCACGGATAGTCTGGGTCAGCTCCAAATTTTTGCGCGCATAGGAGTCGAGCACCATAAACGAATCCTCCCGGTAAAAATCCAGGGAGGTCAGGCGGGTAATCAGGTTTTGCTGGGTTCTTGCAAGATAGGACAGGAGTGCTCCGACTGCGCGAACTGTCTCATCACAGCCAACCATGCCGAGACGTTCGAGGTTGTCCACGCCGAAATGCTCTTGTACCAACTCCCTGGTCCTCGACAGCTCAAATTCGCTGTCCTCCAGAATATCCGCGACACAGCGGATTTTTTCCTTAAGAAAATGGGTAATATCCTTTTTCTCCCGAATCAGCCGATTGAACAGCAGCTCTGTCGGGGAAAACTTTCCGATTTCATTGATAATCCCGATCTGTTCCCCGTCTGGCAGCAGGGTCGCGTGGATTTCCCCGGTAGAGACGTCCGCGAAACACAGGCCGGAGCGGCCGTTGTCCGCAAGGTACACGCAGCCGATGAAGTTATTGCAGTCCTCATCGAGCATGTTACTTTCAATAACCGTGCCGGGCGTAATAACGCGGATGACCTCGCGGCGTACCAGTCCTTTGGCAGTCGCGGGGTCCTCCATCTGTTCGCAGATTGCGATTTTGTATCCTTTTTTGACCAGGCGGGAGATATAGGCGTCGCAGCTGTGGAAGGGTACGCCGCACATGGGCGCTCTTTCTTCCAGTCCGCAGTCCTTGCCCGTCAGCACCAAGTCGAGTTCTTTTGCCGCCAGTTTCGCGTCATCAAAGAACATCTCATAAAAATCGCCGACACGGAAAAACAGGATATGGTCCTTGTGTTCCTCTTTGATTCTCAGATACTGCTGCATCATCGGTGAAAGTGCCATATCTTCTCTCCGTCCTCCTCAAAATGTCCTATTTTTTAGTGGCAGCCGCCGCAGGTTGCGCAGCTTCCGGTGCAGGCGGCGGGGTCCGCTGTCTGCGGATCCTCCCCGTTGACTGCAATCATCAGCAGGGAGCTGATCTGGTTCATAAGGGTATCCATTTTGTTTTTCGCTTCGTTATAGCGCGCCATGTTTTCATTGTTCATGATTTTCCCATAAGCGTCGCGCAGCTCTTTATCCAGGTGAGCAAGGTTCTCCTCATTCTTCTCACCGTCTTTTTTGTTCATCTCTTCGCTGATGGCGATGCGTTTGAGATTAAACTCCCCGATAGCATCCTGTAAGTCCTTGTCATTATCGTTTGCCGTTTTCGCAATCTGCAGGGCGATATAGGTTTCATCCTCCTGAATTGCCGTACCGAGGTCGCGTGCCATTTGAATCAAATCCATGTTGCTTTCCTCCTGTTATTCAAGCTCACCGAGCACCGCCCAGTTGAGCGCTTTCGTGATTTTTACTTCTACAAATTTGCCAATCAAGGACTTACTCCCGGGGAAATCCACGATGACGTTAGCATCGCTTCTTCCAGTAAGATATCCTTCTCCACTTTTGCCCTCGCCCTCAGGAAGCACCCGCAGGGTCTTTCCAATCAATGACTGATATCTGCCCTCGCCGATTCTTTCCTGTACCGCAAGCAATTGCCGAAACCACCTGCCCTTTTCCTCCTGGGAAACGGGGTCAGGCATGTCATAGGCCTTTGTGCCCTTGCGTGGGGAGAAGATAAAAGTATACAGCGAATCGTATTCCACCTGTTCAATCAGGCTGACCGTTTGTAAAAATTCCTCATAGGTCTCTCCGGGAAATCCAACGATGATATCACTGGTAAACGAGACATCTGGGATCTTTTCCTTGGCGTATTCAATTAAAGAAAGGTAGCTTTCCCGGGTATAATGCCGGTTCATCGCCTGTAAAACCCGACTGCTCCCGCTCTGCACCGGCAGATGAATGTGGTTGCACACCTTCTCACATTCAGCGATAGCATCAATAAGCTCGTGGGTGCAGTCCTTCGGGTGGGAAGTCATAAAGCGTATGCGAAAATCCCCGTCCAACGCGTTTATCTCCCTGAGCAACTGTGGAAAACGAATACCGTTTTCCAGGTCATTCCCATAAGAATTAACGTTTTGCCCGAGCAAAGTGATATCCCTGTACCCCTTTGCAACCAGTTCCCTTGCCTCCTCCAGAATGTCCTGCGGCTGTCGGCTGCGTTCCCTTCCGCGGACATAGGGAACAACGCAGTAGGTGCAGAAATTGTTGCACCCGTACATGATAGGAAGCCACGCCTTGTACTTGCCGTCCCGATGGGTTGGCAATCCCTCCGCGATAACTCCGTCACTGTCCGAAATCTCAAAGACTCTGCGATGAGAGGAAAGTGCCTGATAGAGCAACTCCGGGAACCGGTGCATGGCATGTGTGCCGAACACCAAATCCACATAGGGGTAGCTCTTTTTTATGCGCTCGGCGACATGCCCCTGCTGCATCATACAGCCGCACAGCCCGATAAGCATCGAGGGATTGCGGCGCTTGTTGTTTTTCAACGCCCCCACATTGCCGAACACCCGGTCCTCCGCGTGTTCGCGAATCGCACAGGTATTGTACAGCACCAAATCAGCCCCGTCCGGGGAATCCACCAGAGTATAGCCCATCTCTTCAAGCATCCCTTTGAGCTTTTCGCCGTCCGCTACATTGCCCTGGCAGCCATAGGTGCGGACAAACGCTTTGGGGGCTTCCCCCTGTTTCATGGCCCGCTCTTCGCTGATACCTCGGACAAACAACATGAATTCCCGCTGACGGTCGATTTCCTCCGCCGGGACTGACTTAATCTTGCGCTGAGTCATGCCTTATATCCTTTCCAGACCTGCCGCCGCCTTTGGGGTACGGCCTGTCCTGTTGTTCCTTTGACAAATTCCGGCACAAAATGCCGTATTGTTAATTATACCTTTTTCCTGTGAATTCGTCAATGCAAAACTCCCGGAACCCCCGGCTTGGGAAATGGGGCCAACGCATAATTATCAAATCTGCTTGAGGAGTGCCGGCGCTCATGCTATGATATATATACGCATTCGCTTTCTACGTGGAAAGTACAGGATTTTTGGCACTGTAAAGTAAACATGAAAAAATAAGACCCAAAATCAGCGAATTTCGCTACGCAACAAGTAGAAGCTCACGTTTACGCTTTTTGGATAGCTTCAGGCCGGCGCATTGCGCCGGGGTGAGGCCGTTCAAGGCGGAGTGTAGGCGGACGAAGTTGTAGAAGAAGAGGAACATGGTAAAGCCATTGTACCTCAAGGGCTGACGGGTCTTCAACTTTTATTTAACTTTACAGTCCGGGATTTTTTATTTGGAGGGAATCATATGACAGATGATGCACTGAAAATCAAGCTGTACGCCTTTACAGTCGACTGTAAAGATCCTTATGCACTGGCAGAGTTCTATGCGCAGCTGCTTGGTTGGGAAATAGCATATCATGATGAGGATTGGGCCTGCTTAGGTGCTCCGGGAACGGCGCAGGGGGCCTATCCCGGCATCACGTTCCAACGCAACCCGGAATATCAGGCACCTGTATGGCCCCAAGAATCCGGAGCACAGCAGCAGATGGCGCATCTGGACTTTGTTGTGAACGATTTGGAACAGGCAGTCGCACACGCATTGCGGTGCGGGGCGAAAACAGCAGCCGTACAATATTCCGATGACTGGAAAGTTATGCTTGACCCTGCCGGGCATCCTTTCTGTTTATGCCGGATGAAATCACTGATGGAGAGTCCTGCATTTGCATTATTATAAAATGCCGCGCTCTGTAAAAACACTCGTCCCTGTTTAAAGATGTCGTACAAGAAAACCGGTGGAATCCGCTTTTAAAATCGGCCAACAGAATCCCTGCACTGTAACAGTGCAGGGATTCTGTTTTGCCGGTGGTGGATACAGCAGGCCCGAGATAACCGGATTCTTTCCGGTTTCCCGGTATCATTGTCCATTTCCCTTCCGACAGCCCAATGATACAGGAATCCCCGGCGCTGTCTTGGCAATGCCTATCAGCAACATATAACAAAACAGAGCCGCGCTCGTGACCGCACAGCCCTGTTTTCCTGATTTTCCTGATAAATTATTCCCGTTTTTCAAACAGTTCGCAGGCAGGCATGTCCTTTGCTACCCGCGTTCCCTCGCCCACCTGGTAATTGCGGCTGAAAAAGATTCCCCGCTTTTTGCAAAAGCAGTAACCTCTGCGTGTATAGATGTGGCTTCGGGTATCTTCTATCAAAAAGCGGCATTCACCGCAAACCTTCTGCTTCATATTCTTTATAAAAAGAGAAAGACAAATACAAGACGGGGAGTGATAACAGTA
>UQSL01000013.1 GCA_900543705.1 uncultured Oscillospiraceae bacterium | reverse complement strand
GCCGGGTGCGGATGGTAAGTTCCTCCTCATTGAGTGCACAGTCGGGCGCTTCTACTTCCAGAATAATTCCATGTATCCCCCTGCAGGTATTCCTCAGCATAGATAAAAATTGACTGCCGTACCCACTGGAGCGGTAGCCGCGGCACACTGCATAGTAATCGAGCAGCAAAAATACCCCGTTTTTTACAAAAAACGCATAGGCTCGCAGCCCCTCCCCTTCAAACAGCCCATAACAGAGATAGTCCCCACTTTTCATTAATTTCAGCATTGTGGACAGCGGCTTTAACTCCGCTTTTGGGAAATCGTATACCGCATGGTCGTGATAAATCGCGGAAACCTCCGCTTCGCACAGCGGTTTTATCACCGCCTGATTGTTTGTCTGCATGAAAGTTCCTCCTTTTGCTTCCTCGATTAGTAAATTGTTTTCGTCTTCATACAGAGTTTGTCGTTGCATATATCACAACCCTAATTATATCAATATTTTCCATTATATCAGGGCTGATAAAAAGCGTCAAATTTCGGCTCGTCCCCTGCCATCTTTTCAACTTCCAGCGCATAGAATAGGGACAAAGGGTGTGATTTGAGTTGAGAGAAAAATTGTTGTTATGGGAATTGATCTTTGTCCTGGCGGTTTCCCTTTTTGGGTCGCTACTCCACTTCGTTTATGTACTTACCGGGAAAAAACGTTTGGTCGGCCTCATTTCCCCCGTCAATGAGAGTACCTGGGAACATCTGAAACTCCTATTTTTTCCCTCCCTGTTCTTTGGTATAGTGGAATACTTCGCAGTAGGTAAGTACATTCCGAATTTTATCCCCGCCAAAGTGGTGGGCCTTATCGCCGGGATGTGTCTTATTATTGTCGTATTCTATACCTACACTGGAATTCTTGGAAGAAACTGGCTGCCTGCTGATATCCTCACCTTTTTATTGGGGGTTGTTTTTTCCTCCTGCATCTCTCTGAGACTCATCAGCGCTGGTTTGTTTGCAAGTAAGGCCCTACCCGGTTCTCTTTTGTTACTCATCCTGCTATGCGCATGCTTTTTCCTTTTTACAATCTCCCCTCCGAAAATCGGACTGTTTCGGGATCCCATAAGCGGGACTTATGGCATCAACCGGGAGTAAGCTTATTCTGGACTTTTATGTCACCGGGACGGATTGCATGGAAAAAGAGATGGATGATTACATACTCTTTTTTAATGAACATCGCCCGACATACTCTTTAAGCTATCTGACGCCAAAGCAATACCGTGAGTCCTACTCCTCCACTCAGTGTCTTAGTTAAAATAGCTAAGTATAAATTTGAAATCTCGTGTCCAATTTTGTTGACTACTGCAAAGCTTTTTTTAAACCCCCGGCACTGCCGGGGGTCGCCTACAAGAAAAACACCTGACAGAAATTTTGTCAGGTGTTTTTTACGGGCACTCTGTTCCCGATTTTTCCTCTGCGCCGTACAAGCCATGTCAGCAAAAAATATCCTCCATACAGCATTCCCCAGATTCCCCAGACCAAAAGCGCCATGGCCGGAAGATACCATTCTCCCGCCCAGTGCTGAATCCATTCCAAAATCGACCCTTGAGGGGGATAGCACAAAAAGAGATAATTTCCCTGCACTGCAAGATTCACTGGATAATCCACAGCGGCCAAAAGCAGCAGGCAGACAAAACACAAAGGAAGTCTCCGCGCACTGGGCTTAAAACCATCCACTAAAAACAGGATGGGCAGCAAAAACAACAAAAGATGGATAAGAATAAACACAAGATAATGGATGTTAAACAGAGGATATCCTGTTTCTCCCGGAGTAATCAATGCACTGAGCGCGCCCGGCATCCCGAGACAAAAGCAAAGCTCCCGTACAGAGGGAAAATTATGCCAAGCCGCATAAAATTCTACAAAGACCATTACATCGCAGAGCTGGAGCGGAAGCGACTCAGAAAGGGAAAAATCCCCGACTGCAGCGAGCAGGAAAAGCCGCAGCATTTCCAGAAAAAACAGTATAAAGCCCAGAATTCTCACACCTCGAATCCTGCTGTGTTTTTTCATCCGGAAAAAGTATAGAGAAGCCGCCACACAAATAAACAGCGTAACAGACAGCCACGCCAGATGGGTTCTGCTGAAAATCGGCACACCAGGAACCTCGATGGGAATTTGAGACGGCCCGGCCCAAAAATACACAAGCTCGCTCCTCCTCTCTGTTTCGATTATGTCCATCGATATACTCCTATTATAGGCACTGTTGTAAGGAAAATGTGATATGTCAAGCAAATGTCCTGATACGGTCCATATAAACAAAAGCAGCCGAATGCGGCTGCTTTTTATACAAACTTTCCCGCTTACAGGAAAGAGAACTTTTGGTCTGCTTAGCTTATCGGCCGGTATTCCGTCCATCCGATAAGCTTCGGCAGTTATATAAAAACGAGTGAAAAATCTGATAAAAAGCTACATACTATCCTTATTGACCTCCTTTGTTTTATTATGCTTTTAGTATAACGAGAAATTATGTCAGAATAAGAAATGACTACCAAAGAATCTGAAAACAAAAGATTGCTAAAATAAAAACAAACCTTCGGAGGTTATCCGAAGGCCTGCGATATTACTGCACTTTGATGTCATAAGTATAGGGTTCAAAATCCTTCGAATAATCGTCGGAATACCCTTCCAGATAAAGCTTGAAATCTTTCTGTTCCAAAGGCTCAAAGACAATCACTCCCGTTGAGGTTGCTCCGGGAAGCAAATCGCTTTGAATTTCCGGATAGTCCGCATCATAATTCGGGCTTTCCTCATACTGATTGTTGTTCTGAATCAGCTTGGCATTAAAAGAATACAGGTGAAAATTATCAGTGCCACTATTCGAAACGGTTACATAAATTCTGGTTTCTGTTGCCGCAAACTCTACCTTATCCACAGTCACCGTGTAATCTTCCTGAGTCTGGGTCATATTGCAGATGACTTCTTTGAGTGTCGGAGCGGCAGCGTCCATGTAAGAAACAACTTCCACCGAAGAGGCAATGACTGTAGGAATGCTCAGTGCAGCACCTGTCATGCTTTCCCCTACAAATTTTTCCCCGACCGTACCGATAACCCGGACATAGCAGTCCTCTTTTACATCGAGGTTCGGGTCTGCAAAAGCGACAACCGTGTTACCCTCATAATTTTCAATGTCACTGAACATCTGGAAATAGATATTGTCTGTATCTTTCTCCGGGGTGGTAAACACAATTCCGGTCAATACAATCGGACGACCGGTAAATAACGATGGATCTGCATATAGTTGCTTGATTTCCTCCTCGCTCAGCGCCCCTTCCGGAACCGGCGCGGATGGTGTTACCGTCTGTGGGCCGGAGGAAGATGACGGAGAGGAGCTGTTATAAGAATAGCTGGAAGAAAGTCCGCTTCCCGTCACCCAGTCCTTAGATTCTTTGGCATTATTATAAATCAGTACACCAATGATAATGGCCACAATTATCAAAATCAGGAGAAAACCACCGACAATAAGTCCTGCCACCAGACAACCATTTGTCTTTTTCTTTGGCGTACCGTAGGGATTCCCGGGCTGAGAGAGTCCCCCTCCCATTGGGGGCTGACCATATACCGGAGGCGGCATCCCGGGGCCCGACTGAACCGGAGGCTGTAGAGAAGCGGAAGAAGCAGCGTCTAAATCCGGAGAAGAATAGCTGTAGTCCCCCTGGTTCTTGTTCGCCTTGGCATCCAAATCCGGAGAAGGATTGATGTCATCCGCCGCGGGTCCTACATCCGCGTTGGAATAACTGTCATTATTGTCAGCTTGGCGATCGCCCTGGTTTGTATACCGCTCCGTATTTGGGCTGAAATCAGGAAAGCCCGCCGGATTTTCCTCCCGCGGAGCAGGAGCACCGCAGGCGGGACAAAAATTCCCTTCAAATTCAGTTCCACAAGTTGCGCATTTCATTGCATTTCCCCCTCTTCCTATTGAAAATTCAAACAACACCCCATCACCCCGTCTGGCTCTCCGTACCGGGGATATTGAAATCTGTTTTAAGTGCTGCAATCTATACGGTTGTTATCCGCCGCATTTGATTGATGCCGGAATTTCTCCATTGTTTCGTTTCGTTTTACTAAGCGTTCTTATTATATCATGTTTTATTTTTACCGACAATTGTTTTTCGACTCTGAACTCCATTTTTCGACTGCCCGAAGCAAATCTACCCGGTGGTTCGTAAGAGTCCCCTCTATGACCTTTTCAAGCAGGAAGGAAAGGGCCTTACCGATTCGTTTGCCCTCGATTCCCAGCCGTTTGATATCCGTACCGTTTACCGCCAGCATCTGTCTGCTAAAACACTGCTTTTCTTCTATCACTTTTCGGGCGATCGCCTTAACTTGCACAATCCGTTCCTCCTGTTCTTGTCTTGCCTTGGGAGCTTTTGCCTGTGCATCCGCCCGCTGCAATTCCAGCAGCTCCCAAAACATCTGCTCAGTACCCATGTTTGAAAGTGCACGGCGAACAGAGGATTCTTTCGGAACGATTTCCATTTCATGGGCTTCCACCAGCCGGGAGACCTCCCGGATAGTTTTTCCATCTACACGCAGGCGTTCGAGCGCCTGGCGGGCAAGGACGGCGCTCCTCTGCGGATGCCCGTAAAAGTGCCCTCTCTGCTTGTTATCCAGTGTAAAGCACTGCGGCTTTGCCGCATCATGAAACAGGGCAGCCAGGCGGAGCGCCGGCTGTGGGGATACGCCTTCCACCACCTTTAAGGTATGTTCCCATACATCATAGATATGATAGGGGCTGTGCTGGCAAAACCCATAGGTCGCTGTAAACTCCGGCAAAAAGACGCAGAGAATCTCCGGGAATGCCTGCAAAATCTTTCTCACTCCTTGTCCGCAGAGCATCCGTATAAATTCCGAATAGATCCGCTCCTGTGCAATAAAGGAAAGAAGTTTTCTGCATGACTTCGCCTGACTCGCGGTCTCCTCTCCCAGATTGAAATCCAAAACCGAAGCAAACCGAAGGGCTCTCAAAATACGCAGGGCGTCCTCCTCATAGCGGGCCCTGGCCTCCCCAACACATCGGATATGCCGGTTTTCTAAATCCCGCCGCCCGCCAAAAGGGTCGATAAGCCCACGCGCAGGATGAAAAGCCATTGCGTTGATGGTAAAGTCCCGGCGGCTCAAATCCTCAAACAGGTTGTTCACAAACCGCACCTGTTTTGGATGGCGGTGATTGGTGTACTCCCCATCAGTACGAAAGGTAGTAACTTCATACAGCCCATCTTGTGACACAATCCCTACCGTGCCGTGCCGGATCCCGGCGTCAATCGTTCTGACATCCGAAAAACAGTGTAGAATTTCCTGCGGCTTTGCGATGGTCGCGATATCCCAGTCATGGGGAGCTGTCCCGAGCAGGCTGTCCCGCACGCACCCCCCGACCAGATAGGCCTCATATCCGTTTTGCTCCAGTTTCCGGAGAATCCACTCTGCCCCTGCCGGCAATTTCATCTGCATGTAGAATCCCTCTTTTCCTAATCAAGATATCGCTCTACCACAGCCGCTATCCCATCCTCATTGTTGGACAGCGTGATTTCATCCGCGGCCTTTTTCAGCGCGTCGCAGGCATTCCCCATTGCAACGCTGTGCCCGGCAAATTTCATCATACTGATATCGTTATGTTCATCCCCAAAGCAGAGTACCTGCCCCCTGCCGATATGAAGTGACTGGCAAAGCTTTTCAAGAGCATCTCCCTTATTCACTCCAAGAGGGACGAATTCATAGTAAAAGGGAGCAGAGAAAAAGGAGGAAAGCCTTCCCGCAAACGGTGCAGAGAGTTCGCCGCAGATTTTTGTGAGATACTCCGGATTCGCGCTCGACAATACCTTGTAGGGAGAAAAGGTCAGATATTCTTCCAAGCTGTCCGTCTTTATGACTTTCAGATGATTACAGTTTGCCTCGTATTCCACCTGGTATCCGTTTTCATCCTCCACAACGAGTTTCTCGCCATCGCAGAGCATCACCGTGACATAATAATCTTTCAGATGGTGCAGCACCTCGTGGGCCAGCGATTGCTCCATCTTTCGTTCATATAAAATCCTGCCGTCCTCCGCCTCCGACAACTGCCCGCCATTAAAAGAAATCAGCTTTCCTTGCCAGTTACCAAGCTGCAGCTGATGCGAATACTGGGCCAATCCGCAGGCAGGGCGGCCGGAAGCGAGTACGACGATGACTCCCTGCTGCTGGGCCCGCATCAAAGACCGCTGCGTTCTTGGCGTAATCAATTTATCGTCATTGGTCAGCGTTCCGTCAATATCCAAGGCAATCAGACGAATCTGTTTCAAACTGGTATCCCCCTTCCCTGCTTTTTTCTTTCAGCATTTTCTTTATCTTATCACAGACCCAATGGTTTTCAAAGACTCCCAGGAGATTTGATCTTCTTTTTCCCTTGCAGGGGATTTTGAAAATTCTCCTGCAAAAAGAAAAGAGGCCGTACACTTGCAGCGTGTCGGACTCTTTTTCCTCTGAAACTTTTATACCCAGGGTATTTCTTTGATTCCAAAACAGTGGTTCAGCGGGCCGTTCGCCTTCCCGAGATCAAGCCCGGTACTAAGTGCGCCGACAAGAAACGATTTTGCGCGGCGAATGCTCTTCCCCATCGAAAGCCCTTCTGCGAGCCCACAGGCAATAGCGGAGGACAGGGTACATCCTGTTCCGTGCGTATTTTCGCTGTCAACCCGCTTAGCGGTCAGCCAGACTACGCTGCCGTCCTGATACAATAGATCGTTGGCAGACTCAACCATATGCCCGCCCTTTATCAAAATCGCGCCGGGATACCACTGCGCAATTTTTTTAGCCGCTTCCTCCATCTGCCCCGCCCCGAAAATAGTACTTCCGGTCAAGACCTCCGCTTCCGGAATATTCGGGGTTATCAGATCCGCACAGGGGAAAAGCTTACGAGTCAGGGCCTCCATCGCATCGTCTGCAAGCAACTTGCTCCCGCTCGTGGATACCATCACTGGGTCTAGTACCACGTTTTTTGCCCCATACTTCCGGAGCTTCTCCGCAATCATGGATATCATCGAAGCGCTCGACACCATCCCGATTTTCACCGCGTCCGGAAAAATGTCGGTGAAAATACAGTCAAGCTGCTTTTCGAGGAACTGGGCTCCCACCTCCTGCACGCCATAGACGCCGGTCGTATTCTGTGCGGTCAACGCAGTGATAGCGCTCATTGCATACAGTCCGTGGGCGGTGATGGTCTTGATATCCGCCTGAATTCCCGCGCCGCCGCTGCAATCGGAACCCGCTATTGTCAATACTGTTTTCATACTCTTACTCCTGATTTGCAAGCATCTCACGGCACAGGGCTTTGAGGCGGGCTGTCGCTTGGGCGACATCCGGCTGTGCCAGGATAGAGGAGATCACCGCTACTCCGTCAATTCCGCTGCCCGCAAGTTGCATGATATTGTCGGGGCCGATTCCTCCGATTGCAACAATCGGGATGGAGACCGCATCGCAGATGGCTTTCAGTGTCTGATGGTCCACATCCGCCGCGTCGAGCTTGGTGGAGGTGTGGAACACCGCCCCGACGCCAAGGTAATCGGCTCCCGCCCGCTCGGCGGCGACGGCCTGCTCGACCGTCTGCGCGGAAACACCCAGAATCTTTTGTGGCCCAATCAGTGCGCGGACATTCTTTGCCGACATATCGTGCTGGCCGACATGTACCCCGTCCGCGCCGGATTTGAGCGCCACCTCGAGGTTGTCGTTGATGATAAACGGGACACAGCGGCTTCTCGCCGCCTCCCCGATCTGTTTCGCCTCGTTTAAAAATTCCTGCTCGTCAAGGTCTTTTTCCCTCAACTGTAAAAAGGTCACTCCCGCGTCCAGGCATTTTTCCACCTCGGACAACAGGGTTTTCCCGTTGAGCCAGCTTCTGTCTGTGACAAGATAGAGCTGCATGGATTTGCTATCGACTTTCAATTTTACCGCCTCCGCTGAGCATGGAGTCGTCCATCTTGCTCATGGTGTCAATCAGGTACATCCGAAGGGAGGAGCTGCCTCCGTCCGTCTGCTCCACCTTTTTATACGCAATCTCCCCGCACAATCCCATGGCGCTGACCGCAGCAGTTGCCGCCTCCAGAATATGCTCCGGGTTTGCCGCGCAGTAGCAGGCCGTCACGCAGGTGAGCATACAGCCTGTCCCGGTGATTTTGGACATCATCGGATGGCCGTTTCGCACGACAAATGCGCGGGTGCTGTCCGCGATGACATCAATTGCGCCGGTAATGGCGATGACGGCCCCGGTGCGCTCACTGAGTTCTTTGGCAAAGCGGATCACGGAATCAAGGTTCTCCTCGGTCGTTGCATCCGCCTCGTCCGCATCTACGCCCTTGGTTGTCCCGCTTCCCGCATAGACGGTTTTAATCTCTGAGATATTCCCGCGGATGACGGCGAATTTCACCTCTTTGAGCAGGCGAAATACCGTCTGCGTACGCAGCTTGGAAGCGCCTGCGCCGACTGGATCCAGGATAACCGGGTGGCCGAGCGCATTCGCCCGTTTGCCCGCCAGAATCATGGAATCAATGGTGCGCTCGTTGAGCGTGCCAATGTTAATGACCGTCGCATTGCAGATGGAGGTAATCTCCTCCGCTTCCTTCCTGTCGTCCGCCATGATGGGCGAGCCCCCACAGGCGAGCATAATGTTCGCACAGTCATTGACCGTGACATAGTTTGTGATCACATGTACCAGAGGTACCTTTTCCCTGACGTTTTGAATCAAAAAGGGTGTCATTTGCAAAATCCTCCTGTTTTGCCGTCTGCCGGGAGCTACAGGAACCCCCTCCGGCAGGCCGCGTTTTTTACAAGCAGAATCGAAGCGGGTACGCCATGCCCTGATTTAGACAACGTCCGGGTCCTCGCCACGGAGGATCCGATTTAAGGTGCGCACCGCGCACATTTTACCACACATGGTGCAGGTGTCCTCCCGCTCCGGGGTGGAGGTTGCACGGTATCGTTTGGCCTTTTCCGGATCGATGGCCAGTTCAAACTGCTTGTCCCAGTCGAGGTTTCTCCTCGCCACTGCCATTTCGTGGTCCCATTGCAAAGCCTCCGGGATGCCCTTGGCGACATCCGCTGCATGTGCCGCAATTTTAGAGGCGATGATGCCTTCGCGCACATCCTCCGGGGTCGGCAGGGGGTGGTGCCCCGGGGGGGTGACAAAAAAAAGGAGAGGGCCCCCCGCTGTCCCTCCACCCGCCCCGCCGATGGCTGCGGTGATATGGTCATAGCCCGGCGCGATATCGGTCACAATTGGCCCAAGCACATAAAACGGCGCACCCTTGCAGATGGTCTTTTGAATCTGCATATTTGCGGCAATCTGGTTGAGCGGCATATGGCCCGGCCCCTCAATCATAATCTGGACGTTTTTCTCCCATGCGCGCTGAGTGAGTTCCCCTAAGGTGACAAGCTCCTCAATCTGGCTGATATCCGTGCCGTCCTCGACGCATCCCGGGCGGCAGGCGTCGCCTAGGCTGATGGTAACGTCATATTCCGCACAGATGTCGAGCACCTCATCGTAGCGCTCATAAAAGGGGTTTTCGTTGCCGGTCGCCATCATCCATGCAAAGATGAGAGAGCCTCCGCGGGAGACAAGGTTCATCAGGCGTTTATTTTTGAGAAAACGCTCTCCTGTCGCCTTGTTGACGCCACAGTGGATGGTGAGGAAATCCACACCGTCCTGTGCATGCATCCGCACGATATCAATCCACTCCTCCGAGGTAATCTGAGGAAGCGGTTTATTGTAGTAGACGACCGCGTCGTAGATGGGGACGGTGCCGAGGATTGCCGGGCATTCCGTGGTCAGCTTGCGGCGGAATTTCTGCGTATCGCCAAAGGAACTCAAGTCCATGATGGCCTCTGCCCCCATGTCGACGGCGTCCTTGACCTTTTGCATCTCCTCGTCCAAATTAACGCAGTCACGGGAGGTCCCCAGGTTTACGTTAATTTTGGTCTTGAGCATACTGCCGATGCCGTGCGGTTTCAGGCACTTGTGGTTTTTGTTTGCCGGAATGGCAACCGTACCGGCTGCAACATACTCCATCAGCTTTTCAACCGGGATATTTTCCTCTCTTGCAACCGCCTCCATCTGTGGAGTTACAATGCCTTTGCGCGCAGCATCCATCTGTGTGGTATAAGTCATATTCCGTTACTCCTTTGCACAAATATAGGGGATGTACCAATGTGGTACATCCCCTTGCTTTTGATGTAAGATTCCTACGTTGGCATTATCCAAATCAGGTTCTAAGGGTCGAAGCTGCATTTCGCTTCCTCTCAGAGTACATGCGTACACTCCCCTATATTCTGTTATGATTTCAGTATACTCCAACTTTCCCCCACTGTCAAACGCTTTGCAACACATAAGGACAAATTCTGTCACATAAGCTTTCGGGGAATACAGCTTTGCTTTAAGAACGTCCATACTCTGAAACACGGATAAAATGCCCACGAAGGAGCTTTACAGTCTCCACAGGAAAAAGCTGTTTGTCGCAAGATAGACGGCCCACAAAAACTGAATCCCGCACAGCACAAACGCTGCCTTGTTAATCCACAGGCTCTCTGCGGCAAATTTGAGTGCAAAAGCGGCACTGGCAATCATCAGCACCAAACCGACGAGCGGCAGTTTCAACCCGAACACAAACAAACCCCAGAGGATAACCCCCGCCAGTAGATATCCTCCCGCTTTGAGCGCCCGCTGTTTGGAGCGGCTTCTCGATTGGTACACAAGATACGCTGCGGCTCCCAGCAGCAGGAGCATCCCAAACCACAGCGTGAAAAATACACTGAGCGGGTAATGCAGGACCGGCCGGATGTAGTACTCATACTGCCTGAAAAAGCTCGGGGCAATAAGAAACGGGATTGTGCCCACCGCGGGCGGTGCAATCAGGCAAAAAAGAAACGGCTTGAGCTTGATGATAATATTCATTTGGTTGTCCCCCATTTTGTCATTCTGATAGTTCATCTATATGACAAAACGGGGAAAAGTATGCCAGGACGAGAATATCTCTTGAAGGAATTTACTTTTCCTTACGGTATTCCATGCAGTTCGCGAAAGTTAACGGCAAACGGTAATTGCAGAGCGATGCGGACACTTTCCCGGCCCGGGTCAGCCCCTTTTTTACTCTTTATAATGACGGAAAAGTATCCGCCCAAAGAAAAACGGACAGCTCGTAAGCCGTCCGCTTGTTTCTGTTTACTTTCCACAGGAGCAGGTGTGGCACTCGCCGTCGTGATAGTGATCATGGCCTGCACAGGAAGCCGCACTGGAAAACTCAAGCATCCTGTTCATATACTGCTCTGCCGCCTGCTGCACGCTTCCGGACACTCCAGTCATTGCCACGATACCCAGTCCATCAAGCTTATCTTTCGCTCCCTGACCCATGCCGCCGCAGATGACGGCGTCTACGCCGTTTCGTTTCAGAAAATCCCCAAGCAGGGCATGTCCATGCGCGGATGTATCCAAATCACGATAGCCGATGATTTTTCCGTCCTCAATCGTGAAAAGTGCAAACGATGCGCATTTTCCAAAGTGTCCACTTACCATTCCGTTTTGCTGTGCGATTGCTACTACCATTTTCTTGTCCTCCTGTTATTTATCCCTGCTGCCGAAACCGGCAGCTTTTACATGCTTGCAAACAGCGGCAATTCCCGTCAGAAACCTGATAGTCCCCTCCGCTGATGGTGAGAGAACGCTCTTCGAGCAGTGCCTGCGCCACTTTGTACCGGGCAGAAGATAGGATTCTCTGATAGGTTCCACGGGATACCTGCATCAGCTGGGCGGCCTCCCCCTGCTCTTTGTTTTCATAATCAGAGAGCCGAATCGCCTCGAGCTCTTCCATACTCAGGAGAATTCCCTGATTGGAACAGCCGTTTGCTTCAAATACACGGGTCTTTGGAAGCACACAGATTCTCCTGCATTTTTTCCCTCGCGGCATCTTCCGTCCCTCCTGATCCATATTGTGCACATGCACAATATGGATCATAGCACCGCCGGACCTAGTTGTCAATCAGGAAGCAAAATCAACATCAAGCGCTGGATAACAGAGGTCTCCTCCGCCCATAACTTGAGGAAAACATCCCTCATCCTGCCGTCTTTGGAGCTGAAGCCCTCATTCGCATAATCTTTTGCCGTCTGGATTAGCAAAACAATATGCCTCTTAACGCTAACATGAAAATCCGGAGAAAAACTGCAGTCCACCTTCTTTTCATACAAAAAGCTTTTTCCGAACAGCGAACGGTAGAGTTCCTTAAGCGCTGAAATATGATGCAGCGACTGTTCCGCCAAATCGAGAAAAATCTGCATGGCAAACACATTTGTCGTACAACCTGCCATCACCTTATAAAATGAGTGATACATGAATTCCTGTTCTATGTAATCTTTCAGCCTTGCGGGCGTGTTTTTCATCTGAGCCATCCCCTCTTGATTTTAGTCACCAAACCCATCGTTTTCCCATATGCTGTAAAGAAAGCGGCAGAAAAAATGCCGAACACAAAACCATCCCACTTAAAGTAAGGTGATGAAATGGCTTTCAGCGACAGGGAGCTATTGGCAAGGCTAATTCAGTGTGAAGCAGGCGGAGAAGGCGAGGATGGAATGCGTGCAGTGGCCACTGTAATTATGAACCGGGTCCGTGTGCCCTACGGAGAATTTGCGCGGGTATCCCAAGGGGGGAACGTCCGAGCAATTATCGAACAGCCGGGACAGTTCGACTGTATGGCAATGACTCTTGGAGGCAGACCGAATGCCCAGAATGTCTGGAACATGAACCCTCAGGACATTCACTATGAGATTGCAGACTGGGCTCTGGCAGGCGGAATCTTGCAGGGAGTTGACAACTCATTGTTTTTTTCCAATCCCTATAGTCCGACCTGTCCTACCTACTTCCCGCCGGGCGGGACGGGCATCATCCATACCCGCGTCAATCAGCAATGCTTTTACATTCCCACACAAGCGTATGCAAACACCTGATTGTTTATGAATCTACGGCCAAATACATAGGCAGAAAGGAACGATCTTATGAACTCCATGCCATTTAATGGAACAGGGATGCAGCCACCCTGTTTGTCCCCCAGTTGCCTGGCGGCACAGGCAAGTCTGATGAATAACCCCAATGGTACCTCGAGCGTTCAGCAGGCAATTGATGCAAATGGGCAAATGGGTACCTCTGGACCCCAACAGCCCGTTCCCATTTCCACTCTTGCTTCACAGGCAATGGGACCTCAGATGGGAACCCAGATGCAGCAGCAAACCAACATTCCTAGCTTTGCAATCCCGGAGACTGGGAACGGTGCCCCTGTCATCCCACCCAGTACTTTGGTTCCTCCTGGCACTCTTCCCGGTGCAGCACAGTTATTTCCCACAGTAGTTCCGGAGGAAATCCCCGTTTCTTTTAGTCCCACAAGCCTGCAATACTTAAACGGATTTCTTCGTTCCCAAATCGGCCGCCGTGTCACGGTGGAATTTCTGACCGGTACCAATAATCTTACTGAACGCAGCGGTATTTTGCTCGGCGTTGGCGTCAACTACATCCTACTTAACGAAATCGAAGGTGACGACGTGATTGCCTGCGATTTTTATACCATCAAGTTTATCCACTTTTATTTCTGATAACCTCCTCAAGCCAAAGAGGGCGGATGGAGACACCATCCGCCCTCTTTGGCCGTTTTTTGCAATTTACGATGATTTTTGAAAATACAAATTTATCTGGTTTCCAACTTCTCCGACTCGCTGCTCCAGGGTTTCCTTTCCTCTTTTAAAGATCTCCGCTTCTATTTTGACATATCTTACAAAAAACGGCAGGATGATTTTGTCATCCTGCCGCTTATCTTTTTTACTTTCAGCAAACTTACCAATTCTGGCTGATGTAATTGGATGCCTCAACTGCTGCAACCGCGCCGTCCGCCGCTGCTGTGACAAGCTGACGAACAAGCTTGGTTCGAGTATCCCCAGCAACAAATACGCCCGGAACATTGGTGTGGCAATCCTCGCCTGCCCGAATGTAGCCGCCTTCTCCTAGTTCTACCACACCTTCAAACAGTGAGTTATCCGGAACAAGGCCAACTGCAACGAACATACCGGCAACCTCAATCGTGCGTTTAGTGTTATCCTTTACGTTTTTCACCGTAATGCTCTCAACACTCTTCTCCCCGTTGATGGACTCCACCACGGAATCATAGACAATTTCGATGTTTTCCCGGGCAAGCACAGCATCGACTGTCACCTGATGTGCACGGAAGCTGTCCCGGCGGTGAATCAAAACGACCTTGCTGCAGCTATTCGCCAAAAACAGTGCATCCTCCAGCGCGGTGTTGCCTCCGCCTACAATGGCAACGTCCTTACCCTTGTAAAAAGCACCGTCACAGGTCGCACAATAGGAGACGCCGTGCCCGCTCAATCGTTCTTCCCCCTCGCATCCGAGCAGGCGGTGCTCCGCACCGTTTGCAATAATGACCGTTTTCGCATGATATTCCTCTTTGTTGGTCACGACAATCTTTTCCTTTTCCGTCAGAGAAACCGATGTGATTTTCCGGCTGACCACCTTTGTACCCAGGTCTTTCGCCTGTTTGGCGATCTGCTGGCTAAATTCAAACCCAGAAATCTTCGGGATGCCGGGATAGTTTTCCACTTCCGGGGTATTAAAAATCTGTCCGCCCGGCATTGGCATCTTTTCCAAAACCGTTACACTGTGCCCTGCGCGCACTCCATAAATAGCAGCTGCAAGACCCGCAGTTCCGCCCCCGATAATCAAAATATCTTCCATTTGTCATGCCTCCATTCTCCACCTTTATTTCAGTAAACTATATTCGCCCATATTTTGCAATGAATCTTTTGCCGTATCCTGATAAAAACCAAGACAGAGGGGGAGCCATTCGCAGTCTGAACAGACATCTCCCAGCTTTCCGACGTGGATTATCCGTTCCAGCACACCTGCCCGAAACGTTTTCCACTTCATTTTCTGTCCATCCCGAAAGCCGCACAAAGCGAGGCAGGCGGAATCATAGCGCTCTACCTTCTGTCCGGAAGTACAGCCGGTATCCTGCCTGTGCGGACAGTTTTTACACACATCATCCGCCTGACAGCACAGCCTGATTTCCTGTTCTGGATTCTCTTCCAGCTGTTTTATCAGGGCCGACATATTGCGGACAAAATCCTCACTGTAGCCCTTGCCGACGAACTGCTGAATACACAGCCCATGGTGTGGACGAAGCTGTATCATTTTTACTTCCCTCCTTTTCTCCATTATATCGCTTCCCGAAATGTCTGTCGAGAAAAGGAAAACCGTCGCACATCCATTCTATCGCTAGGATACACGGGTTTCCTGTTTCTTATGCCTGTTACAACGCAAGATCACTCATAGATATGATACTTTCTCTTTTCCTTTTCGAACTGCTCACTGTCAAGCGCAAACATCCGAATCAGGTAATCGACATCCGACACGGAACTGCGTACCCGGCTTGTTCCCGCATAATAATCAAACAGGCTGACAGCCGAGTCTTTCTCATCACACGGGAAGAGCTCCACCGCCGGAGCCATAGCAAAAACCTCCTGCAGCAGGAATAGTGTTGCCTTAATTGGACGTGCCGCATGTTTATTGGTCAGATGGAACTGAACGCCGCTGCATGCACACCCAGATATTTTCCCTCCGTGGGGAGAAAGCGCACCGGGCGAAAAAGGATCCCCTCCAGCTTTTGCACATTGAGCGCCTGTGCCAGCTGATATCCATCTAGCCAGGGAGCGCCTACAACCTCGTAGGGACAAGCCGTTCCCAGACCTACGGAAAGCGCCGTCGCCTCGAGCATACCGGTACCGGCCCACAGCAGTGCGGTATCCGGTGTCGGCAGATATGGTGTTGCCGGCAGATAAACAAGCCCAGTATCCTCAAAAAACATCTCCCTGCGGTAGTGCTCCATTGGGACGACATGGACGTCGCACCCAACCTTCTTTTCATTGTTAAGGAAAAAGGCAAGCTCTCCCATCGTCAGTGCATAGCGCTGCGGAACTCCGTAGGAGACATATTTATCGCTTTCCAGTATCTCCGGCCTGCACCCTTCCACCTGCATTCCACCCAGGGGATTTGGGCGGTCAAGCACCACAAAGGTTTTTCCCGCCTGCGCACAGCTTTGCATGCAGTGGAGCATGGTCAGGGGAAAGCTCGAATAACGTACTCCTGTATCCTGTACATCAAAGACAAGGACATCGATATCCGCGAGCATACCGGGGGGTCGGGCGATAGGTCCCGCCGAAGATCCCGTAAGCACACAGCCCGGTGCGATCATCCACAAAGGTGGAGACGTTTTTCCTTGCCTGCCTATCCCCATACAGACCGAATTCCGGGGAAAACAGGACGCGCAGATCATATTTTTCATCCACGCTTGATTTCATCTTTGTATTGTACCCGGCCGGTGTTGTCACCAAGCCAATCCGCTTTTTTGCAAACAAATAATCATATTTTCAATGTGATCAATTCCGCATCTCACCTGCACCATCGCCAATCACCCCATATTCCCAGTTCGTTACAATCAAACAGCACCTGCGATTCCTTGCAGATGCTGTTTTTCAAATCATACCATAACCCGAGCAAAATGAAAAGTTCTCAGAGCAAAAAGCAAACTCAAATCTATTACAAAATCTTGAGCTGGTGCTCCACATACTCGGTTATTCTTTTCATTGCCTTGAGCCTCGCATAGGGCTTGTCGTTGGACTCGATAAGATACCAAGGGCAGTTTTGCGTGTTTGTCTTTTGCAGCATATCATTGACCGCCACCTCGTACTCATCCCATTTTTCTCGATTACGAAAATCTTCCTCAGTAATTTTCCACTGCTTTTCCGGGGTATTCTGCCGCTTCGTGAAGCGCCGCAGCTGCTCTTCCTTATCGATATGCAGCCAGAATTTCATCACCAGCATCCCACTCTGATAGAGGTACTGCTCAAATTCGTTGATTTCCGGGTAAGCGTGCTGCCAGTCTTCCTCCGTGCAAAAGCCTTCGATGCGCTCGACCATGACACGCCCGTACCAGCTCCGGTCAAAAATTGTGATGTGCCCGGATTTCGGAAGATTATTCCAAAACCGCCACAGATAGTGGTGTTCCAGCTCGAGTTTTTTCGGCCCCCCAATTGGACCAACCTCACAGCCGCGCGGGCCGAGCGCCTTGGTCACCCGCTTGATGTTGCCGCCCTTCCCTGCCGCATCCCAGCCTTCATAAGCGATAATCATCGGGATTTTGCGCAGATACAGCTCGTTGTGAAGTTCTCCCAGCCGCTCCTGGTAGCGTTTGAGCTCCCGCTTGTACGGTTCCTCTTCCGCTGTGCGGCTTAAATCAATTTCGCTGAGCAGCGGAGTTTTGACAAGACCGAAATCCCGCGGGATTATCGGCTGTTTTCCCCAACCTCCGTGCTGTTTTTCCTCCAATGCATGATCCACCTGCTCCACCACATGCCGAAGCACTTTTTCAAACGCATAGCGCTTATCGGTTGCTTCCACCACCGTCCAGGGTGCAAAACTGACACTTGTTGATTCAATCATCTCATCAAACGCCTTGAGATGTTTGTCATACTCCCGGTTATGGCGCCAGTCCTCTTTCGTCACCCGCCATTTTGTCAAATCCGAAGCCTCAAGCTTTTCAAAGCGGTGTTTCTGCTCGGCTTTACTGATTTGCAGGAAAAATTTAAGAATCAGATAACCGCCGTCTACCAACTGGCGCTCAAAGCAGCGGATATCTTCGAGGTTCTGCTCGACTGCCTCATCCCGTTCAAAGTAATCCACGCTGTCGACAGAGACATCCCGGTACCAGCTGCGGTCCATCACGGAAATCTGCCCATACTGGGGAATTGTCTTCCAATACCGCCACATCGGAGGCATCCTCAGCTCGGTATCCGTGGGTTTGGCGATCGTGTGCACGCTGAATCCACGCGGGTCCAGATTCTCGATGAGCTGGGAAATGATGGACCCTTTTCCAGCCGCTCCAAATCCTTCAAACAGGATAATAACCGGTAATTTTTCCTCTCTTATCCGAATGGCCAGTGTCTCCAGTTTTTGTTTGAGAGGTTTAATTTTTTCTTTGTATTCCCTTTTCTCCATTTTCCGGTTCAGGTTTGTCTCATATAGCACAGATGACACCTCTTTCTTTCCTTGGACTATTCCTTATCATCTATGGGGAACAGGTTGTCGATCAGCGCCTCACTCGCCCGTTTCGCGTAAGAGGAGAGAAGAGCCAGATGCAAAATCAGGGTTACCACATCGGCGGGCTTCAGCGTTTCCGAAGCGTCGGTATGTTGTTTGGAGTCGGCAAGAATCCTCCCTGCCACTTCCCGTTTTTCCTCAAGCAGCAGTTTATACATGTGCTGCGCTTCCTCTTCCCCTTCAAAGGAGGAGAGGATCCTCTTAACATCCTGAATGGAAAGCACCTGTTTGAGGTAACATATCATCAGGATACGTAACATCTGCTCCCGGCAGTATTTTTTTCCTTTGGTTGGAGAAATTAGTTTCTCCTTGCTGTAATTGTTGACCATTGCTTTAGTCAACAGTTTGTCATTGGGCGTCCGGCACATCCCGGAGAGCTTGGAGTCAATGAGTGTCGTAATCTGGTCAATATACAAATCAATTTGCGGGATGTCCAAAAGTGCAATCTCCTCATCCTCCAGAATATTCTCCATCAGACGGTACACCGCTTCCTTATCATCCACCGGATACCCCCCTTTCCACAAATTCTTGTTCCCATCATATAACAGATTTGTAAACTTTTCAATCAGTCCTTGTATTTCCAAGGAAATATGTTATTATAATTATATCATATGGTTTCAAATACCACATAATATAATTTCAGAGGTGATATTATGACGTCCGCTTTTCAAAAAGCACGGGAGCCCATGAGTTCTTATACTCACTTTATCGGTGCGGTAGCATCCGTGTTCGCAACAGTGCTAATGATACTCAAAGCATGTCTGGACCCCGGCTTTACCACGGTTAGGCTGGTCTCTGTAATTTTATTTGGAGTTTCCATGATGGTTCTCTATAGTGCAAGCTCCATTTACCATTACAGCAACGCCAATCCCCATGTTGTCCGGATTCTCCGGCGGCTTGACCACTCCGTTATCTTTGTACTCATTGCCGGAACTTATACGCCCATCTGCCTGAATATGATGCAGGCCCCAACCAACGTCATTTTCACTACAGCTATTTGGGGCGTGGGGATCCTTGGAATCATCGTTAAGATGTGCTGGTTTGACGCTCCGCGGTGGTTATCCACCCTGCTGTATCTGCTGATGGGCTGGTCGATTGTCCTGGATTTTGGAGCCATCCTTGCAATGCCTCCGATGGCGATTGTTTTTTTGGTACTCGGCGGTATCGCCTATACGATCGGCGGAATTATCTATATTGTGAAAAAGCCGAATTTCTCCGCTTCCTTCGGGTTCCATGAACTGTTTCATATCTTCGTCCTCGCCGGAACCTTCTTCCATTTTTTGCTTGTCCTCTTTTTTATCGCATAACAAAATCCTAAAAGCCCAGAGCCCTGCGGATAATCCCACCGCAGGGCTCTGGGCTTCATTGTCAAAAACCATCTCTGTACTTGAAGTGCAGGGGGCGCTCTGACAGCTTCGTCTTGTTACACTGCCTGTTGTTCCAACGGCAAGCCGTGCTTCGTGTAGAGCCACATGGCGACAACTGAAATCGCCAGTAGGATAGATGAGAAAAGCCTTACATCCAATCGATCTGTCTGGAATCCTCCCATATAAATCTACACTTTCAAAATAACCACCACACTCCCTGTATCCAAGAAAGGACACAGGGAGTGTGGTGTGAAAAGGAAAAATATGAAAAAGAAGAAATTGGCTTAAGAATGAGTCTGGGTAGAGGTCTTCTCCCCAACCGTTACAGTGATTGTCATCTGCTGATTACCGCGGTAAACCACAAATGTCAATTTATCACCGACACTGCTCTCCTTGACAATCTGGCTCACTTCAGAGGAGGTACTGACATTCTTCCCGTTAACCGAAACAATGCAGTCTCCGGATTTAAGTCCCGCCTGCTGAGCTGGACTGTTATCCTCGACATCGTAGATGTAAGTCCCCAACCGGTCAACCCGATACATGTTTGCCATAGCCTGGGTGCTGATATCAATCATTGAGACACCGATAACCGGGCGTCCTGTAACATAACCATTCTCTTTGAGGGCTTCCACAACCGGCTTGACATCATTGATAGGAATTGCAAACCCGATACCCTCAGAATATTGCGCGGAAGATTTTGCATTGACAATGCCAATCAGTTCGCCTTTCGCGTTAAACAGGCCGCCGCCGGAGTTTCCCGGGCTGATGGAGGCATCTGTCTGGAGCAGGTTCATCGTCTCGTTATCGATCGTGAGCTCCCGATCCAGTGCACTGATGATGCCCGTCGTCGCCGTACCATGGAGCAGTCCAAGGGGGTTGCCGATTGCTACTGCGGTCTCGCCAACCTGCAGGGTGGAGGAATCACCGAACTCCGCATAAATCAAATCGCCGGCTTCAATCTTAAGCAGTGCAAGGTCGGTCGTCTTATCCGTGCCGATGACCTTTGCATCATAGCTGTCGCCGTTTTTCAGAAAAACCTTAATCGAAGTGCCGCCGCTGACGACATGGTTGTTTGTCACAATGTAGCCGTCCGAAGAGATAATCACCCCGGAACCGCTGAAAGAACTGCTGGACGGAATATCCTTGAATTCCCCGGTGGAAGAGCTGACGTCGATAGCAACGACGGAATCCCCAACTTTATTAATGATATCTGTAATTGACATCTCTCCATTGGTGCCGGATGAATTGGTATATACGGGGTTGGAACTGGAGGAATTCGAGCTGTTGAAACTGGAAGAAGAATTTTGAGAAGTCGTCATCTTGTTGTTTTGCAGCAGATAATTTGTGACAAGCGCACCGCTTACTCCGCCAAGCGCCAGAGAAGCGACGGTGCAGATGGCGACTGTTGCAACAAGAACACGAACCATTTTATTTTTCGGCTTCTTCTTTTTTTTCTTCCCGCTCCCCTGCCCTCCGGGCTGAGACCCATTTTGTGCCTGATGCTCATATTTTGCCGGCGGAGCATAGTACTGAGGCTTGTACTGATAGGAAGTTGTTTCGCCTCTAGGGGCTGTTTGGCCATTGATCGGCTGATTCTGGGGTGCTGTATAATAAGGTGCTTCCTGAGTAGCTGACGGAGTTTCCTGTAAAACAAAGCCCGTTTCCTCTTTTATTGTACTGCCAGTATCGGACGGTGATGATGCCTGTGGAATTTCCGCATCATTCAGGGCTTTCGGAGAGATTTCCGCCTGGACCGGAATCGGCTCTTGCGATGCCGCCGATTCATTTTTAGGCAGCCGCACAAAATTTTCCGCTTGAGAATTTTCGGTGTTCTGGTTTTCCGGATGGTTTCTATAATCAAAATCGTCGTTCATGGAATCTCCTCCTGTTTGGATCTGTTTCATTTGACATCCTTATTCTATCCATGGTATTTGATGATAACGTGATGTTACTATGAGCGAATCAAAGACATTTTATGAATTTTTTTTGAACCATTTTTCTTATGCTTTTCCCCTAAAAAAGGCAGAGACACCAGTTGTGTCTCTGCCAATAAACCATTTTTTGTTATACCAGTTTATGTTTTTGCCATTTTGTCCCCTTAAATCTCCAGGTAAAGACAGCCGCTCTGGTGCACCATTCAATGCACATTGCAAGCCATACCCCATAGATATCCAAATGGCAGACGATACCAAGCACATAGCCGAGCACCACGCGGATACTCCACATGCTGATAAGGGCTGCAACTGTGGTATAAGTCGCATCTCCCGCCGCACGCAGAGCGTTCGGAGTGATAAAGCTTGCCGGCCAGGTCGTCACAAGGCCGATAATCGGAATTAAAAGGAGCAGGTAAATTTTGTGCGCCGCTTCTGCGGGCGGATGGAAGAAGCTGAGCAGAACCGGGGTCAGCGGAATAAAAATAGCCATCATGATACCGGTAATCCATTTCGTGTAACGGTTAATGGATTTGAGGTACTTTCTTGCCTCATCAAACCGACCGGCACCGACGCACTGTCCGATGATGGTCGTGGTACACAGCTGAGCAGCAAACATTGGAATCTGCCACATGTTCAGCAAGTTATTGCCAATAGCATTTGCCGTAATACTCATCGTACCAAGCAAAACGACAAAGGTCTGCACCAAAATTTTACCGCCGTTGAAAAATAACTGCTCCGTACCGGCTGGGATACCAATGTACAGGATACTCTTTTGAAGTTTGCCGTCAAAGGTAAAGAAGTGTTTAAACTTGATACCAAGATCGGAACGTTTTACCAGCAGATAGACAAGGGCAAGGATACTGACAAGAATTCGGCTGAACACCAGAGCAATGGAGACACCGAGTACCCCGAGGTGCAGCACTTGAATCAGGATAATGTTGCCAACAAGATAGGTACAGTACATGACGACCGACATCATCATGGATGCCTTGGTGTCGCCCAAGCCGCGCAGAGCGCCGGCGCTTGCCTGATAAATTGCATAAAACGGATAGGAAATCGCCGAACCGATCAGATAAATGTAGGCATTATCCAAAATCAGCGGATCTGCCGAGCCGAACAGAAGGGTTAGCGTCGGATGCGGAAAAATACAGATGATAACTGTAATCACAACGGCAATCAGCACCGAAGAAGTAACCGCCTGGGAAATAGTTTTTGCCGCACGGTCACTATCCCCTTTTCCAATGTACTGTGCAACGACAACGGTACCGCCCGTTGCAATCGCAATAAACAGATTTGTCAAAAAGAAATTGAGCGAGTCAACCATGCTGACCGCTGAGACGGCTTCCGCACCGGAAGAAGATACCATCGAAGAGTTAATGAGATTCATTACGGTCAAAAATGCCTGGTCGACTAACAGCGGTATGTATATGGCAAGCACCCTTTGCCAGGGAAGTATTTCGGAATCAAAATTCCGCTTCATGTAGTTTTGGAACCACGTACGAACCCGTGACCCGACTTTTGTTTGACTCAGCTTCAACGAAGCCCCTCCTCTTTGTTTTCAGATATTCTCTTTTTATTCGGTTAAAACGAAATCCACTGCATTTTCATAAGAAAAATTTGGCAAATTGTTGTTTTTATATCCTAATATGGTGATTCCGTCCATGAAAAATCCATGCCAGGGATCTTTTGGAATCCAACTAGGAAATAACCTTGTGGTGTTCCCATTTATCTCCTTTAAACCGCCAAGTAAAGATAGCCGCCCTGGAACACCACTCCACAATCATAGCAATCCACACGCCATAGATGTCCCATCCAAGCAAAATGGCAAAGACATATCCGAGCATCACGCGTACCGTCCACATGCTGATAAGAGATGCCACTGTGGTAAATGTCGCGTCTCCTGCCGCACGCAGGACCGACGGGGTAACAAAGCTTGGCGCCCAGGTGGTCAGCAGGCCGAACACCGGGATAATCATTAGGAACATAATTTTCATGCGCGCTTCATCCGGTGGATTGTAAAAGCCCAGAATCCACGGAGTCAGCGGTGCCAATACGGCAATCATAATCGCACAGACAATACGAGCTGTCCGATTGAGCGATTTAAGATACCGTCTCGCCTCATCCGAGCGGCCTGCCCCCACACATTGCCCTGCAATGGTAATGGAGGCAAGCTGAAGCGCATTTGCCGGTATCTGCCACAGCGAAAGCAGGTTCATTCCAATGGCATTTGCCGTAATGCTCATCGTACCGAGACTGACAATGAATGTCTGCGTCAATATTTTACCACCATTGAAAAACAGTTGTTCCGTGCCGGCCGGGATACCGATATACAAAATACTCTTTTGAATGTTACCGTCGAGTGTGAGGAAATCCCGCAGCCGGACTTTCAGGTCTGAACGATGATACAGCAGATAGAGCAGTGCAAAGACGCTTACCGCAATACGGCTGATGACCATGGAAACGGATACGCCAAGCACTCCAAGCCCCACCATCTTGATTAAGATGATGTTGCCGACAAGATAAATACCGTTCATTCCAACCGACATCATCATGGACGCCTTGGTATCGCCCAGTCCTCGCAGTGCGCCGGAAGCCGCCTGGAATACCGCATAAAATGGGTAGGATACACACGAGCCAACCAGGTAAATCAGCGCATTGTCCAAAATCAGTTGGTCGGCTTTGCCAAATAGCAGGTTAAGAGTTTGTTTGGAAAACACAATAATAAAAACCGCGACAACCACAGCTATCAACACAGAGGAGGTAACCGCCTGAGAAATCGTCTTGCTGGCGCGTTCCTCATCCCCTTTCCCAATATACTGTGCCACAACAACGGTACCGCCAGTTGCAATTGCAATAAACAGGTTTGTCAAAAAAAAGTTGAGCGAATCAACCATGCTGACTGCAGATACCGCTTCCGCACCGGAAGAGGAGACCATTGAGGAGTTAACTACGCTCATGATTGCCACAAACGCCTGATCAATCAGCAGAGGGATATAAATTGTCAATACCGTATGGTACCCCATGGTTTGAGAATCAAAGTATTTTTTCATGAACCGATCAAACCATCCAGAGAGCCGTCCGATCCGTTTGGTTTCACCAAGCTTCTTCAAGGAAGCGCCCTTCTTTCTCTTGTCATTCTTAACATAAAATATAATATATTTTTATATAAAAGTCCAAAAATCAGTCTTTCCTGAAATCTCTATTGAGCAATTCAGGAAAGACCACCCAGTGATTTTTGTACAGGATATATCATACCGGTTTCTTGTGTGTTTGTCTATAAGTAAATTAGGATTTCGTGAAGATGACGGATTTCCTATTACTTTTTTGTAAGGAATGGTACAACTGCGCTCCAGGCCCTCTGTTTCTCCTCCAGATTCAGCATGGCGTTTGCCGGACTGGTGGATGGCAAAACCAAGATCTCCATTTTACGGCTCAGGGAATTTCCCGTCCTATCCCCATAAAACTTTTCAAACATCTCATACGCCTTTTTTCCGTTGAAAGCAAAGGCTTTCAGATGCGGGCATTTCTCCAGTACGGTTTCCAGTGCATTAGGTGTTACATCGCGGATTTTGCTGTCCGCAGAAGTTTTACGCTGACACGAACGCGCAACATCCCAAAAGGAAAGCCCATGGCGCAGCACCATCGCCAGGCGTTTGTCATAATCCTCTTCCAACGGCTCCTCCAGAAGGGAAAAGAGGATGGGCCACATCGCATTGCGTGGATTGCCATAGTACTGCCCCTTTTTCAGCGAGAGGTTGGAGGGCATGGAGCCCAGAATCATCACACGGCTCTCCGAGGTAAAAACCGGCGCGAAGCTATAAAGCATATCATTTTTTTTCGTTTGTTCCATAACACATTCCCCTCTGGCGGCTATCACACTCAATTGGACGATACTGCAAAACCCTGCATATCATTTTCCTTGCTTTTCTTCATAATCATACCCTGTTTTCGTAGAGTTCTGTCTCTCTGGCATGCAATCTCATATTCTGCTTTGAATAAAATGATTGTAATCTGAATACGGTAGGATTATAATAGAAAATATCCCATTCCTGAAACACAAAATACCAGGAAGGCGCGTTTTCCCTACGGTTTGGCGGAAAACGAGATATAATCAGCCAAACGGCAGAATGGAGTTTCGAAAGATGAAGCCAATTATTGCGGTCAGTTCCTACATTGCTAACAAAGATGTCTTTTACGGATACGGCACCAGTGGAGACTACATTAAAGCCATCGACGGGGCGGGAGGTCTTACCGTACAGCTTCCTGCCATTCAAAATACGACGGATTTTGAATACATATTCCGGCATATCGACGGCCTGCTCATCCCAGGCGGTTGCGACATCGCCCCTTACTTTTTCGGCGAACAACCGGATAAAAACCTTGGCCATATTGACGCTGTGGTTGACCGGCATGAAATCGAGCTCATCCGCCTGGCCTATGACGCAGGGATCCCGATTCTCGGCATTTGCCGCGGCCACCAGGTCATAAACGTCGCATTCGGCGGCAGTTTATATCAGGATATCCCCTCCGCGCTCCCTGACGCCATCGGGCATGACCAGTCCGGGTGCAAGCGAGAGGAATTTTACCATAAAATTGAGATTCTGCCTTCCAGCACGCTGCACCAGATATTTGGCAAGGATAGTGTTTATGTAAACTCATTCCACCATCAGGCAGTCAAGCAGCTCGGCGAGGGGCTGCGTACGGTTGCTACCGCGCCTGATGGCATTATCGAAGCCCTTGAAAGCACCGGAGACCGCTTTGTCCTTGGCGTTCAGTTCCATCCGGAAAGCATGTTTGGACTCTATCCGGAGTTTACAAACCTATTTCGGGTATTTGTGGAGGAATGCAAAAAACGCGCAATCTGACTCAACTATCGTGTGCTGCCGGGCATATCTGAAAGGATATGCCCGGCGTTTTTCATATGGATGGTTCAATCCCCTTCAAACAAATGCATCACCTGGCGGGCTTGTCATCCCTATGAACCGAATCGTCCTGTTTAGACGGATTGATTGTCCCATAAGAAGCGTAAGGATCGCCGCCTGTCAATGCAGGTATGGGATTGTCGCATTTGCAGGCTCCTGATTCAGGGATTTTTCGTATACAGGCTTCCTGATAAAGCTTTCTGGTCTAAATCGTTCGAAACCCATACAAAAACCGGGCGGAGAAATTCTCCGCCCGGTTTACTGCCCAGAATGAACGGCATACTTTTTATATAGAAATCCTTATTTCACACCGTTTACAATGGACATGGTGTCCATTGCAATCATGAGCTCCTCATTAGTCGGAACAATCCAGGTCTGGACCTTTGCGCCCGGCGCGGAGATGTTGTGCTCAGAGCCGCTGAATTTAGCGTTTGCATTCTCGTCGATTTCGACTCCCATATAGCCGAGGCTTGCGCAAACATCTTTGCGAAGATCAATGGAGTTTTCGCCGATACCGCCGGTAAAGACGATCGCATCCGCTCCATTCATTGCCGCTGCATAGGCTCCAATAAATTTGATGACGCCGTAACGCTGCATTTCGCCTGCGAGTGCTGCACGGGTATTGCCCTCGGCCGCCGCTTTTCTCAGGTCTCTGTCATCGGAAGTAATTCCGGAAATACCGAGATAACCGGATTTCTTGTTCATGACATCGCTGACTTGAGCCGGAGTGAGGTTTTCCTTTTCCATGATGAAAGGAACGACGGACGGGTCAATATCGCCGGAACGGGTGCCCATGACAAGTCCTGCAAGCGGAGTGAAGCCCATCGAAGTATCGATGCACTTGCCGTACTCCACCGCACTGATGGAGGAACCGTTGCCGAGGTGACAGGTGATGATTTTCAGCTCCTTGATATCCTTACCCATCAGCTTTGCCAGGCGGTTGGAGACATAACGGTGGCTGGTGCCATGGAAGCCATAACGGCGGATGCCGTATTTCTCATAGTATTCATATGGGAGTGCATACATGTAAGCCTTGGCGGGCATGGTCTGATGGAATGCAGTATCAAACACAGCTACCTGAGGAACATCCGGCCCAAGGACCTTCTGGCATGCGCGGATAGCCACGGCAATCGGAGGGTTATGCAGCGGTGCGAGGTCCGCAAGGTCCTCGACCGTCTTGATGACATCGTCGGTAATGAGGGTGGATGCGGAGAATTTCTCGCCGCCATGGACGACTCTGTGGCCGACTGCGGAGATTTCCTTCATATCGCTGATAACAGCAGATTCACCGGTGGTGAGCATTTCAAGAACTTTTTCAAATGCCTCTTTGTGGGTCGGAAATTCGGTTTCGCTCTTAAAAGAAGTCCCGTCGCTGAGTTTCTGGGTAATAAAGCCGCCGCTGATTCCAATTCTCTCACAGTTTCCCTTGGCAAGCATCTGCTCTGTCGTCATATCAATGAGCTGGTACTTCAAAGAAGAGCTGCCTGCGTTGATTACTAATACTTTCATACTTCAATTTACCTCCTCAAGTAGTCTGAAATTACTTGACACAGTATACTTCCTTTCTATATTATTACAACATGATACAAAATTCAAGCTTTTTGCCAAAAGGGAGGCGCAGCGGATTTTGAGGAAAATCACCGGCATCATCTGTGAATACAACCCGTTTCACAACGGGCATGCCTGGCAAATACAACAGGCAAGGCAGATGGGGGCCACCCATATCCTGTGTGTCATGAGCGGGGATTTTGTCCAGCGCGGCTCTCCCGCCCTGTTTCCCCGGCATGTGCGGGCAAAGGCAGCGTTGTCCAGCGGCGCGGATTTAGTGGTGCAGCTTCCCACTGTCTATGCGATGGCGCGTGCCGAGCGCTTTGCCTATGGCGCCATGTCAATTCTCGACCGTCTCGGCTGTGTGGATGCCGTCCATTTCGGCAGCGAATGCGGGGATATCCGCCTCCTCCGCCAGGCGGCTCAGGCGGTACTTGACCCGCGGGTACTGTTAAGAACCAAGGAGCGAATGAAATCTGGGGAAGCTTTTGCCCCGGCACGGATGCATGCAACAGCAGAGTTGTTCTCACCAAAAATCGCAGAGCTTCTGTCCAATCCGAATGACACCTTGGCTGTGGAGTACCTTAAATGGCTCATAAGGCTAAAAAGCCCGATCCAGCCGGAGACTGTTCTGAGAAAAGGCGTCCGCCACGAACAGATGCAGCCGCAGGATGGCTTTGCAAGCGCAAGCCTGTTGAGAGAATCCTTTCAAAAGCGGCAGATCGAATCACTTTCCCCTTATGTCCCGGAGCCCGCCATGTCCGTCTATCGCCAGGCAGTGCAAGAGGGGCGCATTTTTTTACGGCGGTCTGAACTCGATGCGGCGGCGCTCTTTTGCCTGCGCGGTAAGTCCAAACGGGAGCTTGCAGACGCCGCCGACTGTGCAGAGGGACTGCACAACCGCATTTATGAAGCGGTGCGGGACTCCCCTGATTACAGCACTCTGCTATCCCTGCTTGCAGCAAAACGCTACCCCAATGCGCGCCTGCGAAGGATTTTGCTCAGCGCCTGTCTCGGTATCAGAGAACAGGATGCGCACCAACCTCCGCCCTGTGCCAAGATTTTGGGATTTAACCGGCGCGGGCAGGAAATCCTGCGTGTTCAAAACACCTCCCCCGGCTTTTTTCTCCGTTCCAAGAGCGCGGAACTAGAGCGGCTCTCCCCTTCCTGTCAAAGATTTGTCCAAATCGAGGATCTCGCCCAAAACCTTTACTCCATCGGGCTTTGTGCTTTGGATGGCTCACGCGGGGAATTTCTCGACAATCCGGTTATTATCCGCCAGGAAAATGACTGCATGGAAGTGTAAAAACAGAAAAAAGGACTCTTCGTTACATTCTGTTCACAAAATTTTAGTAGGATAGAAGCTGTTAATTTTATGAAGAAAGGCGGGACTCCATGAAGAGTCTGATTCGCGGCTGGCGGGGCATTCTGCTTTTGCTTTTTTCCCTGCTGTTGTTCAGTGTCGGCATCTTTATGCTGTGCAGCGATTTTGCCATTGGCACCTATCTCCTTGTATTTGCTTGGAGCTCAGTATTTTCTATCTTCATAGCACTGTGTGCCAAAAACCATCCTGTCCCCATTTTGTGGATGCGGGGCACGGATATCAAAAGGACAGATACCCCCGCTTACTGTTCGGTACTGAAAAAACCAACACTTATTTTCCTGCTGGCCATTTCCATACCGGACGTCGTGTTTGTTTATATCTACCTGCTGGCAGAGCGGCAGTTTTCCGGCATTTTGACTATCTGGTTTGCCGTATGCCTGATTGGATACCTTATTTTCACAAACCATGGACTGCAAAAATACGAGATGTCCAGATAATCTTATTAATAAAGTATCGGAAGGGATGGAACTATGGAAAAAGTCGGCCTTGTACTCGAAGGCGGCGGCATGCGCGGACTGTATACCATTGGCGTGCTCGACTGCCTGTTTGACGAGGATATCCTCTTCCATCATGTCATCGGGGTGTCCGCAGGGGCGTGCAACGCCACTTCCTATCTGTCCGGGCAACGGGGACGAAATCTGGAAATTAACACCCGTTTTGTGGAGGATAAACGCTACATCAGCTATGCAGGACTCTTTACCCGAGGCTCTGTCTTTGGAATGGATTTTATCTTTGATGAAATTCCCAAACGCCTGCTCCCCTATGATTACGATGCATTTTACTCCTCCGGCTGCCACCTCACCGCAGTCGCAACCGACTGTAAGACCGGTGGGGCAAGATATTTGAGTACGGACGGCACTACGCCGGACGAGATGAACCGCATGATTCGGGCGTCAAGTTCCCTGCCAATGCTGGCTCCCTCGGTCACCATCGATGGACAAAAGCTGGTCGACGGCGGAACAGCAGACTCCATACCGCTTCGTTATTTTGAATCCCAGGGTTTTTCAAAAAACGTTGTCATCCTAACCCAGAACGCCGGATACCGCAAGTCCCCGAATAAGATGTGGTGGAGCTGTCGGATCCGGTACCCGAAATACAAAAAGCTCGCACAGGCCATGAGAGACCGGCATCTGCACTATAACGACACGCTTGATTATGTCAGCAGGCAGGAGCGTGCCGGGAATGCCTTCGTTCTGCGTCCTTCGGAGCCCATCACCGTTTCCCGCACCGAAAAGGAATATGATAAGCTCTATGCACTCTACCAAAACGGCTACCAGGATATGAAGCGCGCCATACCAACCCTTCGGGAGTTTTTATCCGGGCTCGACGGCGTGAGCTTCACCCATGTCAATTCCACCACAATATAAGTACATAGCGGGAGGATAAAATGAAACAACCCCAAATCAGAGACATTTACCTGTACAAATACTTCAAAAAACTGATGTTTATCTCCCTGTGGATTTCCGGTATCGCCTTAGTTTTGGAATATGCGATTCCCCTGGCGTTTCAGTCGGCAAATCCGGAGCTTGCCTCTGCGGCAGGCGGGTCTGTCAGTTCCGGAGCTGTGGCTGGCAGCACCTCCATTTTAAGCTTTATGAAGTACAGCATTAACCCGCTTATCCTTACGGCCTGTGTGGCAGGATATATTTTCGCATGCTACCTTGTCTACAAATCTCCAGACATGGTTGCGGGAATCAAGCCGATGGGATTGTATATTCTCTGCCCTGCCTGCCTCTTTTTTTTGCTGTTCGGCGACCTGTATGCATTTCTCGTCACGCTTGGCATCTGTATTACTGCCATCAAATTGCTCTCCGATACAAGGTTGCAGTATGATGAAGACGCTCAGTGGGAACGCCGCCGTCAGGCTGAAAAGGAGCGTAAGGAGCTTGAAGATTTTGACGACGATCTGCACCGGGACGACAATGCCAATCAGGAAGATGAAATAAACTGAGAGAGAATCCCTATCAAAACCTTTCTCCACTTCTCTCGAAAGTCAATAGCGGAATTCTTTGAGTAATTCTCCCTGGAACTGTGATTTTCTATTTCGGTTAGGTGGGTTTCATGGGCGCAGTCCAAGAACAGATAGCCCTCCTCTTCCAAGCCCTTGAGAGCAATAGAGACGGTAGGCCGGGATACATGAAGCTCCCCTGCAACCGGCGGCACAGCAGGTAGATAGTATAATCATCCACCGTCGTTTTCTGTTTCTGCGTACACAGGTCTTCTCTCTGTTTAATGGCAAAATGCCATTGACTTGCTTTCACAAGCTTGGAGGTTTTTTCCACCTTTCATGGCAACTATCTCATCCCTTACTAACATAATCCACGACGTCATCCAATCACAGTGTTTTTTCTGTTTTGCCAAGTATTATACCAGATATCATTTTCTGGTTGGATCAACGTTTACACATGCAAAGACTGGGAGGATGGGATTGCGGCCCGCACTAGAATTCTGTATAAAAACCAGGTGACCGGTAAAGTGCCGGACACCTGGTTTTTGTATGCCTATGGAGTTTACAGTAACGCTTTTCACAAATTAATCCGGAGTGATAGGCCTGTTTGTCTCGTTCTCCTTTTTTGCCCAGAAACCGTCTCCTATGCGTCCTTCTTTTGTAAAGGAAACCGAAAAATACACTAAGGCCGCAAAACACCTTGCTTTTCGGCCCATTTCATGGCATGATAAAAGATACAAATTCTGATAGAAAGTCGGGGTAATTTATGGCTCATCAGTTAGTAATTATTCTGGATTTCGGCGGTCAGTATAATCAGCTCATCGCACGCCGTGTGCGTGATCTTGGTGTATACTGTGAAGTCCACTCCTACAAAACGGATTTGAACACAATTAAAGAAATGCACCCTGCCGGCATAATCTTTACCGGCGGTCCCAACAGTGTTTATCTGGAGGAATCCCCCAAATGCGATCCCCTAATTTTTGAGATGGGAATTCCAATCTTGGGTATCTGCTATGGCAACCAGCTGATGGCGCATCTGCTCGGCGGTGAAGTAAAAACCGGAGACAGCAGAGAATATGGCAAAACAGAAACCGTCTATGCAGATGACTGCGTCCTGTTCCATGGTCTTCCCTCAACGGCCGACTCATGGATGAGCCATACCGACTATATTGCCAAGCTTCCTGAGGGATTCACTAATGCAGCACATTCTGCACATTGCCCGAATGCCGCTATGCAAAATCCTAAGAAAAAGCTCTACGGTGTGCAATTCCATCCGGAAGTATCTCATACTGAAAACGGAAACGAGTTTCTTCGCCGTTTCCTCTACGATGTTTGCGGATGCACCGGCGACTGGAACATGGAAAGCTATGCGAAAACTGCCATTGAGGAAGTACGTGCGAAAGTCGGAAATGGAAAAGTTTTGCTCGCCCTTTCCGGCGGTGTAGATTCTTCTGTGGTCGCTGCGCTTCTCTCCCGCGCAGTCGGAGACAAGCTTACCTGTATCTTTGTCGACCATGGCCTGATGCGTAAAAATGAAGGAGATGAGGTCGAAGCCGCATTTGCAGGCAGAGAATTGAATTTCATCCGCGTGAATGCAGAAAAGCGGTTCCTCACAAAACTTGCCGGTGTGGAAGAACCGGAGAAAAAGAGAAAAATCATTGGGGAAGAGTTTATCCGTGTATTCGAAGAAGAAGCCAAAAAAATCGGTGCGGTTGATTTTCTCGCCCAGGGAACCATCTATCCGGATATCATTGAATCCGGACTCGGTGACGCAGCGGTTATCAAGAGCCACCACAATGTGGGCGGACTTCCGGATTATGTCGACTTCAAAGAAATTGTCGAGCCGCTTCGTCTGCTCTTTAAAGATGAGGTGCGGCGTCTTGGGTTGGAACTGGGACTCCCCGATTATCTCGTATTCCGCCAGCCTTTCCCAGGGCCTGGTCTCGCGATTCGCGTGATAGGGGAAATTACCAAAGAAAAGCTTGATATCCTGCGTGATGCAGATGCGATCTTTCGCGAGGAAATAGTAAATGCAAATCTTGATCGCAGTATCAATCAATATTTTGCCGTACTCACCTCGACCCGTTCCGTGGGTGTTATGGGCGACGGCAGGACCTATGACTACACCCTGGCCCTGCGCGGTGTCACTACTACCGACTTTATGACTGCCGACTGGGCGCGAATCCCCTACGATGTGCTGGAGAAAATCAGTTCCCGTATTGTCAACGAGGTGCGCCATATCAACCGTATTGTCTATGACATCACCTCAAAGCCCCCAGCTACTATTGAGTGGGAATGAATTGAGAGGTCGTAAAAATCCAGTGTTTATGCAGGTTTGCGGCGTTTCAAGAGTTCTTTTGATAACAATTTGATAACAGTCATATAAGAGCCATTATTCTTGTAATCCAGTGGTTTATGGGTTACAGAATGATTGACAGGCTGTACGACAAATAAATCCATATTAGAAAGCCCTTAGCTGTGGGTAGTAACTCATGGCTAAGGGCTTTTTGCCGTTTGCCTATTTATTTCCTTCCTAAATATCTGTTTACCTTTTTCTTGTAATTCAGATATTCATCACCGAACGCCAATAACATTGCGTCCTCTTCGTTGTTTACAATCTGCAAATGGAGCGTGAGAATTGCAAAGGCTGAAAATATGAGAAGCACCCAATTAAAAAATACCATTAAAACGCCTAAATACATAAGATCAAAGCCAAGAAAGGCTGGGTTACGGCTTATCTTGAATACTCCTGATGTGACAAGCTCTGTTTTATCTTTCGATACGCCTGCACGCCAACTATCACGCATTGTAAGCATAGCTGTTATAAAAAGTGCGACTCCAAATGCAGAGATAATTAGTCCTGCAATTCTAACCCACACAGGAGAAATAGACCAGTCTAACACAATGCTTATGACCTCTACGACCACAACGCAGAATGTTGCAATACCCATTGTAATTTCAATATATAGAGGAACGCCTTGCTTTCCCTTTCCGATTTGCGTGGTACGGATTCCTTTTTTCGTTTGCTCTATTTTCTTTGCATAGTAGCAAGCATAGAAAACAATCAAGATGATAGCAGTCAATATTTGAAAAATAGTCATAGTATTTGTTCCTCGCTGTTTTTACATATCTTTCAGCTTGTCCTGGAATTGCTCGACTAATGCGTCGCTTAATTCTTTTGAGGGAACTTTCGCCCAGATTTGTGTGGTATCGAACTTCGGATAGTAATAACGCCAGTTGTCGTATTCTTCCCTGCTGATTTCCTCGGAAGACAGTTTGTCCGCCTGTTCTTTCCAGGCACAGAGCATTTTGAGAAGCTCATAAGCCTCCTTGCCTTTGCCCTTATCAATTCTTAAGCAGACCTCTCCGTCCGCTTCGCTGATGGTCAGACCGTAAATATCTTCAAGGGTAAATAGGGTGTGCATAAGCCCGATATAACTGTCAATATCGGGAACATCAAGAGCCTGCGGGGAAACATCAAGCACCTGTGCCAATGCAGCCGTTAAATCTGCTTTTGGTTTACGGGAGCCAGTTTCGTATTGTGCCAGACGCACATCTGCGCTCCGTTCGGGGAAGCCGACAGCCGTACCAAGATATTTTTGCGTCATACCACGCAAAAGCCTGAAAAAATGTATTCTTTCGCCAATAGCCATAGTGTTTACACTCCTTGCTTATGTACTGCAATCAGTATAGCAGATATGTTTAGGAATTGTCAAGAGGAAACGAAACAAAAAAGTTTAACATTTTCTCAAAAACCTCTTGACACAAGCGTATTTGCTTAGTATAATAGAAAACACTAAGCGGATATGCTTAGCAAAAACTAAATGACCGTCCGAATAGGATACTTCGCCAAGACCTTTTGATTTGTTCAAGAGTGAGCGAGATAACGCCGCTGAAATGGGGGCAGGAACGATATTCGGGTAGAACGGCAACTTGAAAAACTAATGAAAGGACTGATGATATGGAAAACAGATTTATTCGTGCCGATGATGTGGCACAGGAACTAAGCGTATCAAAGCCCTATGCCTATAAGCTCATCAGAAAACTGAACGAGGAACTGAAAGCACAGGGATTTATTACGATTGCAGGGCGTGTAAACCGCCAGTATTTTTATGAAAGGCTCTACGGAGCAGGAAAGGAGAGTAAATAATGCCAGTATTCAAAAATGAGGACAACGGAACTTGGTATGTGATGGCGAGATATGTGAATTGGAAAGGCGAACGCAAGCAGAAATGTAAGCGGGGTTTCACCACAAAGAAAGAAGCACAGGAATGGGAGCGAATGTTCCAGCTACAAAACTCGTCTGACCTTGATATGAGCTTTGAAGCATTTACGGAACTGTATATCAATGATGTGAAAAACCGTCTGAAAGAAAACACTTGGCTGACAAAAGAGCATATTATTCGCACGAAGATACTTCCTTATTTCGGCAAGTTGAAAATCAGCGAGATTTCCACAAAGGAGATTATCACTTGGCAGAATGAAATGCTTGCCTACCGTGATGAAAAGAAAAAGCCGTACTCACAGACCTATCTGAAAACGCTGCACAATCAGTTGTCGGCTATCTTTAATCACGCTGTACGCTATTACGAACTTCGTTCCAATCCTGCCGCAAAGGTGGGAAATATGGGGAGTGAGGAACACAAGGAAATGCTGTTCTGGACAAAGGAAGAATACAAGAAATTTTCCTATGAAATGATGGACAAACCTGTTTCCTTTTATGCCTTTGAAATGCTCTACTGGTGCGGTATTGAGCCCTTCCCGAAAAAATAGACAGAAAAAAGCGCAGAAAAACGGAATGA
>UQSL01000012.1 GCA_900543705.1 uncultured Oscillospiraceae bacterium | reverse complement strand
CTTCGCTCTCACACTCAACTGTCTTAAGACACTAATAAAATACGCCCTGTGTCACCGGACACGGGCGTATTTTTTACCGTCATGAAAGAGAGGCTTTTGCCTGCTCAACGAGAGCGGTGAATGCTTCGGCATCCGCCACTGCGACTTCTGCGAGCATCTTTCTATTGAGGGTGATGCCGGCTTTTTTCAGGCCGTTCATAAAGGTGGAGTAGTTCATTCCGTTTGCCCTACAGGCAGCAGAAATACGAGTGATCCATAGGCTTCTGAAGTTGCGTTTTTTCTGTTTGCGGCCGATATAAGCGTACTGGCCGGATTTCATCACGGCTTCTTTCGCGGTTCTGAAGAGCTTGCTCTTTGCACCATAGTAGCCTTTTGCCAGTTTCAAAGTCTTTTTTCTTCTCTTGCGAGTCATCATCGCGCCCTTTACACGAGCCATTTTCTATACCTCCGTCACGGTTAAAAGTCAAATTTCAAAGCTTGCTGCGCCTGCGGCGCTATCGGTTTATTTATACGGGATGAGCAGCTTAATCGCATGGACGTTGGTGACATCCGCGTAAGTACCTTTTCTCAAACCTCTTTTGCGCTTGGTATCTTTTTTTGTCAGGATGTGGGATTTGTAAGCGTGAGCGCGTTTTACCTTACCGTTTTTTGTGAGATTAAAGCGTTTTTTTGCTCCGCTGTGAGTCTTGATCTTCGGCATTGTTAGTTACTCCTCTCAGGGTTTATTTCGCGGGCTTTGGGGAAATGAACGCAGCAAGACTGCGCCCTTCCATCTTCGGGGGCTTATCAACCGAACCATACTCGGACACTGCTTCGATGAACCGTTTGAGGTTCTCCTGCCCAAGCTCCGGATGAGCCATTTCGCGACCACGGAATCTGACAGAAACCTTGACTTTATCGCCGTTCTTCAAAAACTTAATCGCATTATTTGCTTTCGTGTTAAAGTCATGTGTGTCAATTTTGAGCGACAGGCGCACTTCCTTGATTTCAATGGTTTTCTGATTCTTTCTGGCTTCCTTTTCGCGCTTTGCCTGTTCAAAGCGATACTTGCCGTAATCCATGATACGGCAGACAGGCGGAGCCGCCTGTGGCGCGATCTTGACCAGATCCAGGTTTTTGTCCATTGCAATCTTAAAAGCTTCTTTGGAAGAAATGATACCGAGCTGGTTTCCGTCCGCATCGATCACTCTTACCTCTTTGTCCCGAATCTCTTCATTGATCTGCAGTTCCTTGTTGCTAATGGTAAAGCACCTCCGTTACCCTTTTCATTATTTGGCGGAAAACAAGAAGGCGTGAGTGATCTGCACTCACGCCTGCAACACAAACTCAACGCTGCGAAGCACAAGAAGCCCTTCGCACCGGCTAGATGTATTGACCATGCATCCATTGTTCGCATGCAGGTGAGTATCGGTAATCCGACGCTACTTTGTTTTTCCTGAATCATTCTATCATGGACTCCAGTCCGTGTCAACCTTTATTTTACATCTGCGAGAAAAACAAACGCCTCTGTGGGCAACCATATAGCCCGAACATTGAAATTGAAGTACGCAAACCGCCCTGAAATCCTTAGCCGGATATTTTCCGGCGGCGGTCTTTGGGACCATTGTAACACAGGCCAATGCGGACGGCAAGTTTGCATCAACACTTTAATCTAACAGGGAAAGAGCTTTTCCAAGCTCGATGGAATAGAGGACACATTCCTTGACGCGCCTTCCCGTCATCTTTTCCATGGCCAGGCGGTAAATGAGAAGCTGGCGGCTGTACCGATCGGATAGTTCCTCTATGCTGCGAATGCGGTCGGTTTTGTAGTCGACAATGACAAGCCCATCATCTTCCTCAAACACAAAGTCGCACACGCCCTGCACGACGACCTCTCTCCCAGAGTCCTCTTCTTTTCCGGTACACAGCCCATAATCAAGCTTTACAAGAAAACGCCGCTCCCTCCAGTGCTTCGAGCTTTTCTTGATACGCTGATACAACTCGGTCGAGAAAAAGCGGCTGAGTACTTTTTGGTCAAGAACCTGTGCTTCCTTTGGAGTAAAAAAGCGCCGTTCCACCAGCCGCGCAGTTTCCGCGGCAATGTCCTGCTCGCAGGCTTCAAAATCCGCGAACTGCAAAAACTGGTGCATGACTGTGCCACGCTGGGCCGGGGTCAGAGTCTGCCCCGTTTCAAAGCGCGGGCGGGCTGTAAAGGCGTACTGTTCCCTCGTCTCCTGCTCCGCCACCTCAGAAACGGCGACTTTGCTCGGGGTTTTCGTCTCCGCCTCATAAGGGTAGCGGTAGGACGCTCTCCATCGAATTTCCTCGATAAGCTCACTGTCCGGCGCGCAGGAGGGCTGTCTCGGAGGGTGTGTATCCGCCCGCGTCGTCTTATCCGGGTAGGAGACAACTACCCTCATCGTCCCGACGGCAGATGCCAACGGCACCGGCAGCCCGGCGAGCTTTCTGAGCTCCCCGCCATCCGGATGCCGCAGTGCCGCAGAGAGCACCCAGTCCCCGTAGCCAGAGGCATTTCGCACCGTTACCGCTGGAAGCTTGTCCGTATCCGACAGACCGGCGGCGAGCTTTGTCAGCTTTCTCTGCAAATTCGGCTGAGTTACGACGAGATGCAGGCTCTCCTTTGCTCTCGTCATCGCCACGTAGAGTACGCGCATTTCCTCCGAAAGCATGCTGTTTTCTAACTCCAGCTTCATCATCTCATAGGGAAGCGTTGGGAAGATTCGGTCGAGCTCATCCCGCCGTTTAGTGGCAAAGCCCAGATCCCCATGCACGAGCGTCTGGCTCGTCAGGTCATTTTTGTTAAAGCGTTTTCCTAAGTCCGCAAGGATACAGACCGGAAATTCCAGCCCCTTAGACTTATGAATGCTCATAATGCGCACCGCGTTGTCGATATCCGTCAGGTTTGCCGGGGCGAGGTCCGTTCCCTGCTCCTCCAACCGTGATAAAAACCGGATGAAATCCGACAGTCCGCGGTAGCCGGAATCCTCAAACCGGGCCGCGTAATCGAGCAGCAGGCGCAAGTTGGCCCGACGCACCGCACCGTTTGGCTGTGCCGCCATCAGGGTATCGAACAGTGTTTCTGAGTAGATGAGCTCAATGAGCTCGCCCGCGCGCATGGTCTGCGCATAGCGCCGAAAGCGTTCGAAAAACGCCTGCGCCTGGATACAGTGAGCCTGTCCTTCCTGCGCTTTGGCACGCAAATTAAGGGAAAGAGGCGCATACCGGTCATGTAAACGGAGTTCCGCCAGCTCGTCAAAAGTGAAAGAAAACAGCTCGCTTGCAAGCACCGCCATCATCGAGACATCGTCGAATGGGTCGTCAAGCACCTTGAGCAGGGCGAGCATCACTGAGATTTCACGGCTGTCAAAAAAGCCGTCGGAGGATTCAAACCGCGCAGGCGTATCAATTTCCTCGAGCGCCTTGGCATAGACCGCGGATTTTCCCTTGACCGAGCGCAGGAGAATACAGATATCCCCCGGCTGTACCGGGCGCTGGATTCCGCCGTCCGTCACAGGCATCCTGCTGCGGAGGATTTCCTCCACCAGCCCCGATACATACTGCGCCTCAAACTCCGCAGAGGATTCCTCTTTGGCTTTCTCTCCCGCGTCGAGTGCGTGAAGGGTCACGCAGGGGGATTCGCTTTGAGGATACCGTGCGCCCGGAATCAGGCTTTCCTCCTCGTTGTAGTCGATTTCCCCCATCTCCCGGCTCATCAGTTGAGAAAAGAAAAAATTGACGCCGTCCGTCACACCGGCCCGGCTGCGGAAATTTTTGTGCAGTATAATCTTTGCGGGGTAATGCTCTCCATCATAGAGCAGATACTCCGCATTTTTGCGTAAGAACAGCTCCGGCATGGCCTGCCGGAAACGGTAGATGCTCTGCTTGACGTCCCCCACCATGAACAGATTGTTCCCGTCACGCGAAATCGCCTGAAAAATCGTATCCTGTGCTTCGTTGGTGTCCTGGTACTCGTCCACGAGTACCTCCTCGAAACACGCGGAAAGCTCTTTCGCAAGCGGCGTACGGCGGAAGGTTTTTCCTTCCGGTACGGCGAGTAGGCGGATGGCAAAATGTTCGATATCTGAAAAGTCGATGAGATTGCGGGATTTTTTCAATGCCGCAAACCGTTCAGAAAACGTCTCCACCAGAGAAAACAGTGTGGCAAGGCGGGGCTGCATCCACCGGATATCTTCCAAATACTCCTCTTCTGTGCAGCATAACAGGTGTTCTTTAAGCTCGGAGACAAGCTCCTTGACCATTTCCCGGGAGCTTTTCAGTTTTGTCTTTGCCGTCTCGTCCTCATAGTTTCGCAGGGCGCCGAGCCGGGTAAAGGAAAAGCTTTGCACCCGGCTTTTGAGAAGCCCATAATCCCCGCGCATTGCATCCCCAAGCGCAGCCAAAACAAAGGCGAGGTCGTCCGAATATGCGGCCTGATAGGCCTTTGTAAGCCGCTCATCCGATTCAATGATCATCAGGGATTCCTCACACAGCTCCTTTGCAAAGGCAAGCAAGTCCTGTGCATAGGCAAACAGCCGTCTCCCCCAGGTGCTCTTCGTCAGCGGGACAGAGGGGTCATAGAGCGCGAGTTTTTCTCCCAGCCACTGTTTTGGAAATGGGTGGGAGCAGAGGAAATCATATAGTACAAAGACGGTCTGGATCAACCTGGTGTCGTCACGAAAGCTGCTGAACAGCTCAACGACATCTTCAAACGCCCCGTTATTCTCCTGTTCGTAAAACTCACCGATGACCTCCTCGACCGCCTGCTGACGCAGCAGGCTGAGCTCCCCTTCCTCTGCAATACGCATGTTCGGGGAGATATCGAGCAGCTGAAAATGCTCCCGGATAAGCTTTAGGCAAAAGGCATGCACGGTACAGATATTTGCCTTTGAAAGCAGCATCTGCTGCCTTCTGAGAAACCGGTCGTCCGGGTTTTCTTTGAGCAGAGCGGAAAGCCTGGCACGCACACGCTCTTTCATCTCTGCCGCCGCCGCATTGGAAAATGTGACGACCAGAAGCCTGTCCACATCGCAGGGATGCTCTTTGTCTAAAATCCGCTCGATGACGCGTTCCACGAGCACCGAGGTCTTGCCGCTTCCCGCCGCCGCGGAGACGAGCAGAGTACCACCCCTGGCATAAATCGCATCGAGCTGTTCTTTGGTATACTGTCTCGCCATCCCTACTCTCCTTCCCTGCGGATTTTCTCAAAGACTTCCCGTCTGCTCAGCGCATTAAGCACGCGGCGTTCATCGTTTTCATCGATGCCGCACACACTGCGGTAGTCGCAGTATGCACATAAATCATAACTTCCCTGCACCTGTGCGGGCAGCCTGTCAATCTTGCCGGTCAGCAATTCTTTTGCCATATCGGAAATTAACTTTTCCACATGGCGCTTTAAATCTCCCATCTGTTCGAGTGTCGCAAGGGAGGATGCGGAATCCGGCGTGCCGTCCTTTTTCAGCTTGACCGGGATAAAAAGGCCCTTTCCTTCGGCCTCCATCGCATGTAAAACCTCCGGGTCATCAAGTACGATACCGCTCATCTTCAACTGTGCGGCGCTTGCCGCGGTAAGCTCTTCCTCGCTCGCGCTCCTATCAGCCGGGACGGGCTTCGTACCCGCAGGCATATACAGCACGCCCGCCGGACAGATCGCGTCGTACCGCTTGCCGCCGTTTTGCCAGATGGTGAACAGATATACAAGCATCTGGAGATTCAGGCCATAGTAGACATCCGAGAGCTGGAACATCTTGTTCCCGGATTTATAGTCAATGACACGGAGATAGGAGGTCCCGTGTTCCTTGTATAAATCGACCCGGTCGATTTTACCGACCACCCGCGCACTCGTGCCGTCCGCGAAGCGCACTTCAAGCGGCGGGATATCTGAATCTGGGGAGATTTCCAATTCAAAATCACAGGGACGGAACAGGCTCTGGTCGAACTCCTCCGCCAGGCGTAAAATCAGGCGCAGTACGGTCTTTTTCAGCCTGCGGTAGAGGTAGCGGAAACGAGCCGTCTTGTCCTCCATACCTCCCATATACTGCTCCATATATTCTTCCAAAATGCGATCGACATCCCGCTGTAGCTGCGCTTTTGGAATCGAAGACAGCGGCCTGTCCTGATACTGGGAGATGAGCACCTGCAGCGCATAGTGAATGACCGACCCTGTTTCGATCGGGGAGAGCTCCGCCCGTTTGCGCCTCCTCATTTTCATTCCCTGATCGCAGAAATAGGCAAACTTACACCTGTAAAACTGTTCAATCCTCGTCGGAGAAAGAGTCAGGCGTTTCCCATACAGCTTTTTTGCATAGCCCGCCCGGATTTTAAGAGACTGCGGGCGCGGTTTGCCGAGAACCTGCAGGATAGGTTTATATTCCGTCTGTTCAAGATAACAGCGCAAAGAACTTTGCAGTTTATCATCTGTATCCATATTCACTGCATAGGCTTCCAGTGCAGTACGCTTATTGCTGATAAAGAATAGGGGCGACTCATCGTAAGCCTTTCTTATTTTGTTGTAGGGAAAGATCTTCTGAAATTCTGTAAAAAGTACGGAGGGGAGCAGTGTCTTGCCCGAGACATCCACCGCCGGGGCGCTGAGCGTCATCCGCTCGCGGGCACTGGCCATCGCGGTGTAGGCATAGTAGTACTCCTCGAGCATCGGGTCATGCCCATCTTCAAACAGAGTGAGGCCCACAGATTCAAGCGCTGCCGCATCGTCCTCGGTAAAGAGCGTGCTGCTCGATGCATCCAGTGGGAACAGTCCTTCGTTTGCACCTACCAGATAGACTGCCCGGCACCCATCCAAGCGAACATGCCCCGCTTCGCCGAACAATATCTGGTCGAGCGTCTGTGGAATCACGCCCATGTCGTATTCCGATATGACAAGCAGAAACAGATTTAAAAACCGTTCCACTTTCATCGGATTGCCCGTAGTCGCAAAGACAAGCTGATCCAGAATATCGATCAGGATGTCCCAGGTTGCCTCATATTCTTGTGCCGTCTCCTCTTCGCCTTCCGCTCGAAACACCTCAGCTTGCTTTGCCATATGAGAGGATATTTCAAACTCGCACAGCAGACGGTACAGGGCTTTTGCAATCCCCGCGCCATCCGTTTTCAGTGTAGCCAGCCGAAACTTCTCGAGCGGTACAACGATCTGTTCCCGCAGCGTATTGAGATGGGAGAGCAGCTGCAAATCCTCTTCCTTCATTTCCCTGCCGAATCCCCGCGGATGGCTTTTAAAGGCCGTTTTCCACATCGAACCGCGCAGATTCCAGCGATACGCATAGTCTTCAAGCAGGGCGATATCATCCTGCCCGACTGCGACAAGCCCGGTTTTAAGCAGATGAAGCACATCTTCTCCCGCAAAGTTAAAGCAAGCAATTTTTAATGCACAGGTGCAAAACTGCAGCAAAGGCTTGGCGTCAATCCTTCTCCGCTCGTCCAAAAACACCGGGATATTCCGTTTGTTAAATGCCGTGCGCACCATCGGAAAATAGCTGTCGGTATTGCGGGTGATCACCGCAATCTCCCGGTAGCGGTATCCCTGTTCCCGTACAAGCTGTTCGATGCTTGAGGCAATATATTCCATTTCCGTGTACGGGTCCTGCGCCAAAACCGCGTCCACTTCCCCGCAGGTTTTATCACAGGGTTTGGCATGTACCGAAAACATCCCGGTAACCACCTGCCGCATTCCGAGCGTCTTGGAGCGGTGCAAGGTATCGAGAATGCAGGGGACTTCGACTTTCCGGCCCGCTTCCTTTGCCAGAGCCACCAGCTTTCCAAGTGTCCGCTTTCCCGCGGAAAAGATTCCCATGCCGTGCTCCTCATCCTCCGCCGCATCCACACAGAGGGACACTCCTACTTCCTCAGCCTGCTCCAAAATCCGGCGGAGCATCAAATATTCCAGGCCGGTAAAGCCGTCAAACGCGTCGAAGTAGACAATCATCCCTTCAAAAAAGCGGTGTTCGGCCGCCAATTCCTGTGCCCGGTCTAAGTCGTCATCCGGGTCGGCGAACCCACGCTCAAGCAACGCCTCATACATCCCGTAGATCGTGCCGATTTCCTGAGTCTTTTGCATCAGCAGATCGTCCTCCAGCGCGGCGGACTGCTCAACAAGCCGGGCACTCGAAATCCCCGCCGCTTTTAGCTGGGAGACTGTCCTGCACATACTCTGAGTAAAGAACGGACTTGATACCTGCCGGGAATAAACCTTCATGGATTCCTTCAACTGTTCGATGGCTAAATCCATCAGGATGTATTTGCCACCCTCACTCAGGTAGTTGCCCGCAAGCCCGCCGTACTGCCGGAAAATCCTGTTGCACAGGCTTGTAAAACTGAGCACTTCAACATGCGAAGCGCTTTCTTCATCCAACAGGGCACTCAAAGCGCGTTCGCTTTCGAAGGAAAACTGTTCCGGGACGATGAGATAGACCTGTTTTCCCTGCTTCGCCCGCTCAGCTACACGTCGGCGAACCAGTTCTGTCTTTCCTGTTCCAGGCCTTCCTAAAATCGTCCTCAGCAAAATGGCTTTCCCCTTTCCATTCCTTTTTTCCTATCATACCATAAAATATTGCAACTGCAAAACATACAAAAACAGGGAAGGCAAAGCCTCCCCTGTTTTCATCTTTTTAATTTGTGCAGCCAATTGCAGATTGTCTGTTCTGTCTGTACAATCCCCTGAGAGGCCAGAATGATAAAAAACGGCAGATATAAGAACAAATAACGGGATCTCGCTTCAAATAACATCAAAAACAGAAAGATCCCAAAAATAGACATCTGCAGGACAAACGCAAGATCCATCTGCTTTTTCCGGATGGAGAAAAGTGCAAATAGTGAACATCCAAGTAAAACCACCGCCCACAGGCCATGCAGATATTGGCCATAATATTGCTGATAAAACGGAGTTTCACAGTATGTAAAGTTCTGTAATGTGCCGCGGATTCCAGTTTCTGTTTTGGGGAAATTGTTATGAAAACCCCCTTCCCCGCCATAAAAGAAAGTTCCATCCGTCGTTACCCAGGTATATTTGTGATACAAATGCTTGATAAACCCTTTAAACCCAAACTCAGAGAGGCGTTCTTTTATTACTTCCATATGATACTGCGTTTTCGCTTTTTTCCCCACAACTGCCTGCGTGTTTGAAACGTCATCACTATAAAAGGCTCCATACAGGCCTCTTTCCAAATCATCATAAAGGCCCATCATTAAAAAATGCGACATTGGGATTTCGTTTTGATAGATAAGATCCTCGCGATTATAGGAACCGAGCACTTTGTCTTTGGCAATCAACTGAACGCCCTGAACAATTCCCACTGCAACAAGAAAAGCACCCAGAGTACATGCCAGACGGATAATCCCAGTTTTTGTCACAGGGCCTTTCTTCCGCAACAGCCACCAGATTGCATAGGCCACCCAAATAATCACGACCGTGGGCTTAATATAGTATCCTGTCAATGTGGCGCCGCCCAATAAAAAGGCAAGAACCACCTTTTTCCATAATGCCGCCTGTTTCCTGTAGAGTAAAATAAGCCAGATAATTCCAGTTGTAAAAGGAAGCGTCATGGTATCCGAGTAAGGGACCAGGATATAAGGAGAAAGCCCTATCACCGCCACCATCAATAAAACACACAGGTAATAAGTACGGTTAGAAAACAGCTTTTTACAAATAAGCGCTCCAAATACAATACCAATATCGGTAAAGAGGATATTCACGCCGATGCTAACCGCCCAGATATTATGTATCCCGACCAAACCTGCCAGTTTATTTGCCACTTTAAAGAGAAAAGCCAGCATAATATTGTTCGGATATACCACAAAATAAAACTGATCCGGCGTAGTAGAGCTTGCATAAACAACCGCTCCGCAATCCCATCCGATTTCAGTATAGGTTATTGAAGCAAAGATAAGCTGAAACAGGAAAAGGCAGCCCATCCCGATTCCCAGTACCCAATATTTCCTCTTAACCAGAAAAGCCCGCAGATTTGAAAAGTGAAGGACAAAGTGGAGCATCAACAGAAATACGGCCAGGATCAGTACCATCCAAAGGAAAGTCTGTTTCCGGTCAACGGAAACAATGCGCCGGTACATCCCGGAATTGACAAACAGATTCACTAAGGATAACACCAGCATGAAAAAAGTGAGGACTTCAAATACTCTCAAGGCAATTGAGCCGAACCTGTTGAACTGCTGCTCCGATTTTTTCGCTACTACCACTCTATTCACCCTTTTTAAACGCAAAAAATCTCTGTCCAATATAATTGAGACCGGTAAACAGGCACATACCGAACAGCATGGAAATTTGGTCTGTAATATTTTTGGACAAATTAAAACTTGCAAGCAGCCAAGTGATCGCCGGCTGTGCAAGGCTGTAAGCAATAACGTAGCAAACGGCGACATTCAGTGCAAACTTTAACCCTGTTTTCAAAACAGAATCTTTGTTTTGGAACGTGAAGCTCTTATTGAGAATAAAACTGAGGATACTCCCCAAGATGTAGGAAATCGCAGAGGAACCCCAATATCCAAAGTGCGCCAAATTATATAGCAGGAACATGATGACCGCACTAAAAAGTGTATTTGCAATTCCCACCAGGATAAATTTCAAAAGTTTGGCATCGAACAAATCCCTAAATTTCATACATTTTCATCCTCGCCGTTTTCTATCTTATTGAGATAATCCTGAATAATAAAACGCGGACGCGCTTTTGTCTCCATATAAATTTTCCCGATATATTCCCCTACTACGCCAATCGAAATCATCAGCAGTCCAATGAGCAACCAGAGACTTGTCATAATGCCAAAGGCAAGACTTGCAGTACCAAGGCATAGCTTGACGATCAGCCAAATTAGCAAAATAAACCCAACGAGCGACAAAACCACTCCGGTTCCGGTTATCATCCGGATTGGCTTGACACTCAGGGATGTGATGCCATCCATTGCCAGTGCCAGCATCTTTTTCAGCGGATATTTGCTTTCCCCGGCAAAACGTTCACTGCGTTCAAACATGACATAATCCGTCCGATAACCAATCATCGGGACAAGGCCGCGCAAAAAGAGGTTTACCTCTTTAAACTGAGCCAGTCCATGGAGGGCACGGCGGCTCATCAGACGATAATCGGCATGGTTAAAGACAATGTCAGCACCCATCATATTCATCAAATGATAAAACCCTTCAGCCGTAAAGCGTTTGAAAAAGCTATCGGTTGCCCGTTTGCTGCGCACCCCATAGACGATATCGCATCCATCAAGGTATTTGTCCACCATTTCATCCATCGCATTGATATCGTCCTGTAAATCCGCATCCATGGAAATCACCATATCCGCATCATTCATGACCGTCATCAGCCCCGCCAGCAGAGCGTTTTGATGGCCGCGGTTTCTGCTGAGATTAATCCCTGCGAACAGCGGATCATTTTCATGGTACTCACAGATCATTTTCCACGTATTGTCCTTTGATCCGTCATTGACCAGTACAACCCGGCTCTTCGGAGAAATCTTTCCCTGTTCTATCAGGCTTGTCATCTTTGCTTTCAGTCGCTTGGTGGTTTCCGGCAAAACCTCTTGCTCGTTATAACAGGGAATCACCATATATAATGTATTTTCCACATCCGTCACTCCAAATTTCTAAATTGTCCCCCAGATATTATGCTACCTTTTTTCCGCTGGGCTACTCATCGGATGATTATAACATACTTGTCCTTATTTGGCAATCAATTACAGAAAAAGTCCATGTAAATATATTAGTTAAATTCGTATTTGCCATCATTCCGTGATGTCCTTGCGCTCAGAGCATACAAAAAGCGGCTGCGGAAAACTCCGCAGCCGCCAAAATGTCCTCTTTAAGGAGTAGGGACCGTATTCCATTGGATTGTAATACAAAACCATCCATTTTCCAAAGTTGCAGTCACGGTATGTCCCATATGCTCTACCAGTTTTTTGACGATACAGAGCCCAAGTCCGGTGTTTTGCCCGGAACGCACCCGGTCCGCCATATAAAAGCGGTCAAAAATATGCTCCATATCCTGTTCGCTCAAGCTGGACGCCGGGTTACAAAACTGTGTCACTACAATATTGGCCTGCCGGTACTGTCGAATAGCCAGCTTCCCTTGTGCATGCTGCAGCGCATTTTGCAGAAGATTCGAAAAAATCCGCACAACGGCGTCCTTATCCGCCGGCACCATGGGCAAATTCTCTTCTAAATCCGGCTGGACCTCCAGGTTTTGCTCGGAAAAGACGTTGTAAAAATCCGCAATCAGCTCACACAGTACCGCATACAAATCAACCGGAGCAAGCGTGAGCTGGTACTCTCCGGATTCCACGCGGGACAAGTCATAGAAATTCGTAATCAGCGTTTGCAGTGCCTGCGAACGCTTTTCAATAATCTGAAGATAATTTTCCCGCTCCTGTACGGTGCAGGCCGGATCTTGTAGCAATTGCAGGTAACCACGGATAGCCGTCAAAGGGGTACGTAGATCATGTGAGATATTTGCAATCTGACTGCGTAGTTGGCGCTCTTTTTTGCGATAATCTGCATCTGCCGCCTGTCTAGCATCCAATGAGGCATTGATTTGGAGAAACAGTCTCTCCAGACCACGGTCCGGGGAAGTCAGCTGAACTCTGCCGCTTGTATGCGTCACATTGATTCTGCGCAGCTGTGCCTCGGCACTGTCAATGTTTTTTTGTTTTAGTAAAAGCAGCACCACACAGATACATAGCAGGACAACCAGTATGACCACCGCAACACCCATCATAGAGGTACTTCCCCTTTCCTCAGATAAATGCCGTCCGGAAAGTATTCGGGCGGCAAAGAGATAATTATTTAATTTCCTTTTTACGGAAGATAATAATACCAATTAAACAGGTCCCGACAATCCACAGCACACCGGTCGCCCAACTGTGGGCGAATAAGCCGCTGGAAAAAATTTCAGAAACCTCCGGCGTTGAATACGTCAGGCGGCTGCTCCAGTTGTCAAATACCGTCATCGGAAGCCATGCACGGAAAGACCTGAACACATCGGAAATGTAGTATTCCAGCAATTCCAAAATGCGACCGAGAGCTGCCAAAATTCCCGCATAGATAAAGCTTGCCGCTGTAGAACTGCGAACGATGGAGAACAGCATAATCGCCAAACTGATTCCGGAAACCCACAGAGGGATGGCGCCGCCAATATAGGTCCAGAACAAACTTGCAATCTTTGCACTTTGATCCGTCATTGGGCAAGCCAAAAAGGCGGAAAGGAGAAACACACCGAGAATAACAGCGCCGCACAGGAAGGTCACAATCGTGCTGACGATAAGCTTTCCAAAATAGACCTGCCAGCGGGGAATCCCGTAAGAAATCACGTTTTTCAGTGTCCCATGCTTATATTCATCCGAATAGACAATGTCTGTGGTTATCAGCATCAGATAGGCAACGGCCGGGAACATCATCATCCCAATTGCCAGCATACCTTCAAGCGGCACCGCACCCGGTGAAACATGGTTTTGATAAAATACTACCAGGTTAACACCGATACACAGCAGGCAGCAGATTCCGGTGAAAATGTATAGGTATTAACGGTGAAACGTCTTATAAAGTTAACTCTTGATATAATTAAGCATGCTTTTCGCCTCCCACCAGTGAGATAAAGTAATCCTCCAGGTTTTCTCCTCTGGTTTCAATGGAAGAGACGTCAATACCGTTTTCCACGAATACCCGGTTGACCTGGGCCGGTTCCTCTAAGAACTGGTAGAGCCGAATCTGCTCTCCGTTCAAAATCTCATAGGAGGTGCTGCCGAGCACCCGTTCAATCACAGCAACTGCCTTGGCACTGTCGCTAACCGTAAACTGCAAGCATTTCCTGCACTTGTCATGCAGCTTCTCTTCGGAAATTTCTTCAATCAGCTTGCCGCCGTTGAGAAAGCCATAGTTGGTCGCCAAACTGGACAACTCAGAGAGAATATGACTGGAAATTAAAATGGTGGTTCCCTTGTCCTGATTGAGCTTGAGCAACGTATTTCGGAAATCCACGATGCCCATCGGGTCAAGGCCGTTGACCGGCTCGTCGAGCAGCAGGAAATCCGGGTTTCCCATGATGGCAAGGCCAAGACCGAGACGCTGTTTCATCCCAAGGGAAAAATCTTTGAATTTCTTTTTCCCTGTCCCGGAAAGCCCGACGCGCTCCAGCGCCTCATCCGCCCGGTGTTTTCCGGCGATCCCCCTCTGAATCCGGTAATACTCAAGGTTTTCCCTCGCCGTCATAAACGGGAAAAAACTCGGGGTTTCCACCATGATGCCGGTGCGCCGTCTCGCCTGCTCCAATCCTCTGGGAGTGTCGTCGCCAAACAGGGCGATAGCCCCCATACTTGGAATTGTCTGTGCGGCAATTGCACGGATGAGGGTTGTCTTGCCCGCTCCGTTTCTCCCCACTAAGCCATAAATTTGTCCGCGTTCTATCGTCATACTGACATGGTCAAGCGCCAAAACGCTGCCATACTTCTTTGTCAGGTTCTGAGTGACCAAAACAGTTTCTGTCATCACAACCAACCTTTCTTCCTTTGATGCTCTTATCATAGAGCAGCCGAAGAAAGATAGCTTCAAGAAAATGTAAAGAAAGACTAAAGGTTACAGATTTGTGGCAAAACTGTTAATCCGCCATTTTAAAGCCAATACCCCACACGGTCTTGATATATTCTTCCCCCTCATGGTACTTGGCAAGCTTTGCCCTAAGATTGCTGATGTGGACATTCACCGTGTTGTCCCCGCCGAAAAATTCCTCGTTCCACACATGGGTAAAGAGATTTTCCTTGGTGAATACCTTTTTAGGATAACTCATCAGAAGCTGCAATATCTTAAATTCCCGGGCGGTAAGTTGAACCGGATTTCCCGAGACGGTTACTGTAACCGTCTCGGGATCGAGCACCAAATCCTTATATCTCAAAATAAGTCGCTCTTCCTCCCCTTTCGCCCGGGCGGAAAACTCCTTATACCGGCGCAGCTGAGCCTGTACACGGGCCAAAACTTCCTCGACGTCAAAGGGCTTTGAGATAAAATCATCCGCACCACCCTTGAGTACGCTGACGCGGTCCCCCATCGCTGTTTTCGCGGAGATGACAATGACCGGGATCGTCTTGTCTTTGCGCAGTGTGTCAAGCAGCTCCTCCCCGGTGATGCCGGGGAGCATCAAATCCAGGAGAAGCAGGTCATATTCCCCCTGTTCCAGGCGGAGAATTGCCTCCGTCCCGGAATATGCAGAGGTGACCTGATATCCCTCTTTTTTCAAAATGGTGCACAGCAAATCGTTAATACTGTTATCGTCCTCAACGACCAAAATCTGATATGGCTGCATCCTCATTTCCTCCCGTCCTTTATGCAATCAGGTTCCCCATAATCTGCTTAAATTTCGGATAGATGCCTAATTTATCCTTTCCCAAATGATAGTAGTTCTGGCACATGTCGTATCCGGGAATCGTATTCCCCTCCACGAGCACCGGCCCATCTTTAGATATGGCGACATCCCAGCCGACGTAGCGCACTTCCTCCACTTCGAGGGCTGCACGCTTCACCATTTCCACCGCCTCGTGAAAACGGGGAATCTGAAAGCCCAGCAGCTTTGCACCGGTGTAAGGGTGTATCTCATAGTATTCCCCGGTCGCATCACAGAATGCCGGTTCAGACAGCACACCGTTTTCATCCACTGGGCAGTACATGCCGTCACTCGAAATATTATCTACAAAACGTTTGCCGTCGCCGATACGGATTAGAGAGTACATCACATGGACTTTCCTCTCCTTGACAAGCGTCACGATACGGATTGTGTTGACCGAAGAAGCACACAGACTGTTCATCCGCTCATCCTGCTCGATACACTCTTCCACCAGGTACTGCTTACCCGCCATCATCATCTGGTGCAGGCGCTTGTGGTCTATAAATTGGGTGAGCTCCAGTTTGGCAATCCCTTTGCCGCCGAAGTTGTCGACTGTCTTGGCAAAAACAACCGTTTTCCCCTGTAAAAAGCGATCAAATTCTTCAAAGGTGCATTCCCGCAGGTCAAGGAATCCGCGCCCAATATACTCGGAAAACCGGCGGTTGAACCGGCATTTGTCCACAAAAATTTGGGAGGCATCCCGGTCGTTTAACGCGCGCACGACCGCAAGGTTATCATTCATCGTCATAAAGGTTTTGCGGTTCGCCTTGCCGCGGATATGCGCAAAACCAAATACCTGGTAATCCTGATATCCCACTCCGTATATAAACGCACAGTAAATCATATCCAGAAAAATGACGAAGCTGGCCCGACCGGAATCCTGATGAACCTGCTTGACGATTCGCCACATCTTTTTCAGGCTCATTCCTCGAAGCCTGCGTAAAAACGTTTTTATTTTCTCCAATTAAATCTTCTCCCCTATCTTCTCATACCACTTCATCACATAAAAGAAAGCGTATCTCTAACCGAGACACGCTTTCATCATAGCATGATACAACAGAAAATTCAATTAGATGTCTTATAAAGTCATACCGAGGTCGATTGCCCTCACGTTGGCTTCCAGCAAATGAGCCTTTCTTGCGGAAACACACTTGCCGATACCCTTCTTGACGCCTTCATAGGAAGCAAACTGGGTCTCCTTGAGGACTTTGCCGAGCAGGATCATGTTCGCCAGGCTCTGGAGGTTCTCAGAGTTCGAGAGCTCGGTTGCCGGGACATAGTAGACATTGATGTCCGTGCGCTCGCATTTCACGTCAATCAGGCTGGAATCCAAAAACACCTTGCCGCCTGCAGGGACAGAATCAATGAATTTCTGGTAGCTCGGAAGGTTCATTGCAATGAGGATGTTCGGGTTGAGCACAACCGGGGAAGCAATCGGTTCGTCGGAAATGCACACGCTGCAGTTTGCGGTGCCGCCTCTCATTTCCGGGCCATAAGAAGGAAGCCAGGAAACCTGTTTATCTTCCATCAATCCGGTATAAGCCATGACCTTGCCTGCAAACAGGATCCCCTGTCCGCCGAAGCCTGCCAGTACAATGTTTTTCGTATCAGCCATTATCTTACACCCTCCTCTGTCTTATCCTTATAGACACCCAGCGGGTAATATGGAATCATGTTTTCTCTGAGCCAGTCAAGTGCCTCCACCGGAGTCAGGCCCCAGTTGGTCGGGCAGGTGGAGAGCACCTCGATGATAGAAAAGCCCTTCTTGTTAATCTGCGCCTCAAAGCCTTTCTTAATGGCCGCTTTTGCCTCACGAACATGCTGGACATTGTCCACGGTGACACGCTGAGCAAACGCAACACCGGACAACGTGGAGAGCATCTCACACATCCGGACCGGGAAACCGGAGTAGTTAACGTCACGCCCGTACGGAGTGGTCTGAGTGACCTGGCCCGGAAGCGTGGTCGGAGCCATCTGGCCGCCGGTCATGCCATAGATCGCGTTATTGATGAAGATAATGGTGATATTCTCGCCTCTGGTTGCAGCATGGACGGTCTCCGCCGTACCAATTGCCGCGAGGTCGCCGTCGCCCTGATAGGTAAAGACGATATTTTCCGGAAGCGCTCTGCGCACGCCGGTTGCAACAGCCGGAGCACGTCCGTGCGGAGCTTCAATCATATCACAATTAAAATAGTTATATGCCAGGACCGAACAGCCGACCGGGACAACGCCGACGGTCTTGCCTTCCACGCCGAGCTCATCGATGACCTCCGCCACCAGACGGTGGACGATACCATGGGTACAGCCCGGGCAATAGTGGGTGATGGCGTCTGTCAAAGCATGTGGTTTTTCAAATACAACTGCCATTATTTTGCACCCCCTGCGATAGTTTTGATGGCTTCGAATACTTCTGCCGGAGCCGGGATAACGCCGCCGGTACGTCCGAAGAACTCAACCGGTTTGCTCGAACGGATGGCAAGCTTGACGTCCTCAATCATCTGTCCCATGCTCATTTCGACGCAGAGGAACTTGGAAGCATGCTCCGCTGCTTTGGCGAGCGTGTCTTTCGGGAACGGCCAAAGGGTAATCGGGCGGATAAGGCCCGCTTTAATCCCGATGTTACGCGCCATGTTGACGGCAGCCTTCGCAATACGGGCGGTTGCGCCGTACGCGACAAGGACGATATCCGCGTCATCGGTGAGATATTCTTCCGCTTTGGGTTCGTTCGCTTCGACAACCTTGTAACGCTCAAACCGTGCGTGCACGAGGTTCTCCAGTTCCTGCGGGGTAAGATAGAGGGAGTTTATGATATTATGTGCCCTCTTGTTCTCATGGCCCGTGGTTGCCCAGGATTTGTCATGCGGATGGATGACAGGGTCGGTAAATTCAACCGGTTCCATCATCTGTCCGAGCACGCCGTCGCTGAGAATCATGGCCGGCATACGGTACTGCTCTGCCTTGTCAAATGCCTCATAGACATAGTCAACCATCTCCTGAACGGAGGACGGCGCATACACGAGAACGTGGAAATCACCGTGGCCGAGCGCCTTGGTTGCCTGCCAGTAATCGGACTGTGCCGGTTGGATGCTTCCAAGTCCCGGGCCGCCGCGCTGGACATTGACAATGACACAGGGCAAGTCGGAGCCTGCTATGTAAGAAATGCCTTCCGTCTTCAGGGAAATACCTGGAGAAGAGGAGGAGGTCATTGCGCGCACACCGCAGGATGCGGCGCCGAGCACCATATTGATTGCGGCAATCTCAGATTCCGCCTGCAGGAAGGTGCCTCCGATTTTCGGCATCTTTTTGGACAGGTATGCGGAAATCTCAGTCTGCGGAGTAATCGGATAACCAAAGAAATGACGGCAGCCTGCACGGATAGCAGCTTCCGCGATGGCCTCATTTCCTTTCATGAGAACTTTATCAGCCATGTTGTCTTCCTACCTTTCTACTGTAATCGCGACGTCTGGGCACATCATTGCGCACATTGCGCATCCAATGCATTTGTCCATGTCGATGACTTCTGCCGGATGCAGGCCCTTCTCATTGAGACGGGTCTTGGAAAGGGCAATAATCTTCTTCGGGCATGCCGTAATGCACAGCCCGCACCCTTTGCAGCGCGATTCATTGACGGTCATTTTGGCCATAAAAACACCTCCACTGTTTGTTGAGAGTTTGGCAGAAAAAGCTACTGCGAAGCTCTGAAACTTATTTTCTTGCCTTATTTTTCCCAAAGAGTCTTGACAAAGCGCCTGACGGGATACAGGTTTTCCACCTGGCCTGACAGCTGCTGTGCAATGTCCTCTTTTACGGTTGTCCCAATCAGAGGAACGCCGCTCAAAGAGGAGATCTCTTTAGCGTACCGGATGGACTCGAGCACCGTTTCGGCACTGGTTTCCTCCGATAAATGCGAATTGTTGAGTATCCCGCTTACCTTCAGGCGGGAGCTTGCCTCGATGCCACGCAGCAGGGCGACAGCCTCGCCGGCATCCGGTTCGACATGGCGGTAGCGGTTGACGACATACAGCATCGAATACTCGTGCTGAGAAAACAGATGAGCATACTGTCCGAGCGCTATTGCGCCGTCGTCGTCCCCTCCGACATCGAAGATCACATAGGAATCCGGACGGTTAAACGCAGAATAAATTTGGGGATTAACCACCGGGAGATCTAGATTGGTGTTGGCATACTGTGGATTAATCACTTCAATTCCCTTGGAACCGAAAAGCTCCGCAAAATCAGCGGTACGGAAATACGGATTGACAATATCCAAATCCACGACCACCACATCTTTGCCGCGCTCTTTTAAATCCAGCGCGAGGTTGACGCTCAGGTTGGTCTTTCCGCTTCCATAATGCCCTGTCACCACAATCAGATGAGAGAGTCTTTCTATCAAACATGTTCCACCTTTCTTGAAACGACCCAATCGGGGATAACAATAAAACAGCCATCAAACGCTCATAAACTGCCTGAATCCATGGTCTTCGGCTGTCCAATAAGCATTATATCATTTTTAGTTACAGGAAACAATTTGAACCAGCGGCTTTTGTGATGATGAAAACAGAAATTTTTGCACTTGAAATTTAGATATTTTGTCTAATACTGTTTTGAAATCCCCCTATTTTTCTATCTTATTTCTAAATATCGGGTGTATTTTTCCCAATATATTATCTGAATTTGCCAAAGAGAGTATATTATTCGAGTACACTTAACCTGATTTGTGTTTACCTTAAATACACTTTACGATTTTTGTCTAAATTTTAGCTTATGCTATGAAAAAATAAAAATTCCTTGAATATCCTGAAAAAATCGTATATACTTCTAGTAAGAAATATGCTTATTTTTTGGCTATAACGAAAGAAGCGGCCTTTTCCCTTTGCTTTCAGAGAACCGGCGGCCGGTGCAAGCCGGGCAAATAAAAGGCCTTTCCGCTTTCCGAGCTGCCGGCGAGGAGCCGGAGGGTCGCGCCCTTTATTGCGCGTTCGAGCGGCCGGTTCATCCCGGCAATTTGGGTGGCAACGCGGAATCCTTCCGTCCCATTTTTGGGGGACAGAAGGATTTTTTATTTTTAAAAAATGACAGGAGGAACTCTCACTATGTTGGACATCAAGTTTTTGCGGACAAATCCCGACATTGTCAAAGAAAACATCAAGCGCAAATTTCAGGAAGAAAAGCTCCCACTCGTAGACGAGGTGATTGCCTTTGACGAGGAATTCCGCACGGCGAAGACCCGCTGCGATTACCTGAGAAGCCAGCGCAACTCCATCAGCAGGCAAATCGGCGGCTTTATGGCCAAGGGAAGGAAGGAAGAGGCGGAGCGGGCAAAGACTCAGGTCACCTCGATGGCGAACGAGCTCGAGGAGCTCGAAGCCAGAGAAGAGGAGCTTTCCGCTCTCATCCGGGAGCGGATGCTCGTTATCCCAAACATCATCGACGAATCCGTGCCAATCGGAAAGGATGACAGCGAAAACGTTGAGGTCGAGCGCTTCGGCGAGCCGGCCGTCCCCGATTTTGAGGTTCCCTACCATGTAGATATTATGGAGCGCCTGCATGGTATCGATCTCGACAGCGCGAGAAAGACAAGCGGTAATGGCTTTTACTACCTGTGCGGCGACATTGCTCGCCTGCACTCCGCCATCCTCTCCTATGCGCGCGATTTCATGATTGACCGCGGCTTTACCTACTATATCCCGCCGTTTATGATTCGCGGCGATGTGGTAAACGGCGTCATGAGCTTTGCGGAAATGGAAAATATGATGTACAAAATCGAGGGCGAGGATCTCTACCTCATCGGCACCAGCGAGCATTCAATGATCGGTAAATTCATCGACACCATCCTGACCGAGGACCAGCTTCCGCAGGCGCTGACCAGCTATTCTCCCTGCTTCCGTAAGGAGGTCGGCGCGCACGGTATCGAGGAGCGCGGCGTCTATCGCATCCATCAGTTTGAAAAGCAGGAGATGATTGTCGTCTGCAGACCGGAAGAAAGCATGGAGTGGTTTGAGAAACTCTACCACAATACGGTCGATTTCTTCCGCTCGCTGGATATCCCGGTACGCACCCTCGAATGCTGCTCCGGCGACCTTGCAGATTTGAAGGTCAAGAGCATCGACGTGGAAGCATGGTCACCCCGCCAGAAGAAGTACTTCGAAGTAGGAAGCTGCTCGAATCTCGGCGATGCACAGGCCCGCCGGCTCGGCATCCGTGTCAAAAACAAGGAGAAAGGCAACTACCTCCCCCATACCCTCAATAACACTGTTGTTGCACCGCCGAGAATGCTCATCGCATTTTTGGAAAACAATCTCAACGCGGACGGCTCGGTTAACATTCCGGAACCTCTCCGGATGTATATGGGCGGCAAGGAAACTATCAAATAAGATCACTATACAAAAACAGGCAGGCGCGTTTTGCCTGCCTGTCCTGCGATAGAAAGGCGACCGCAGAATGGAAATTACCTATCCCGAGAAAAAAGAAGTTACAGTAGCAGGGCTTGCAGGCCAATGACAACCGTATCTGTGAGATGGTCCTCCCAACAAAAAAAGAGAAAAAACAGTTTCGAACCAAAACCGGCTTATCATAATTTGATACAGCAGCCGCAAAAAACATTTCTCTGTAAAATAAAAATACCCTCTGTTTCCATCACAGTAAACAGAGAGAATTAATGCCAATACCCTAGCCGCGGAGGATGGACAGCCAAAAAAGCCGTCGTAACGGCGGCTTTTCTGGCAGGAATTGTAAGGAAATATGGGATAATAGCACTTGATGAGCCTAAGCAAGTGAATCTTGTAGTATTTATACAGGGCTAATAGCTAATATTTTTCTTATCATACAAGAGATTTAGCTGATTTTCAGCTGTAGGCGAAGCCTGTCGGCAATCATAGCGATAAACTCTGAGTTCGTCGGCTTGCCTTTTCCGTTGTGTATCGTATAACCAAAATAGGAATTGAGGGTGTCGACATCTCCTCTGTCCCAGGCAACCTCAATGGCATGCCGGATGGCGCGTTCGACGCGGGATGAGGTAGTGTCATGCTTTTTCGCAACAGTCGGATAAAGCTGTTTCGTCACTGCGTTAATAATGTCGTGGTCTTTAATGGCGAGGATGATTGCCTCACGCAAATAGTGGTAGCCCTTGATATGCGCAGGAACCCCGATTTGATGGATGATATCAGTGACAAGCATCTCCAAATCCGGCTCCAATCCGTTTTGCTCTTTCACACCCACACCAAGATTCTTCAAAGCGGCTGGTTGTTGGTAACCGGAAAGCTGTGCAATGCGCTCTGCCATTACTTCCATATCGAAGGGCTTGAGAAAATAATAGGATGCACCAGAAGAGAGCATCTCATGTTCCAGCATAGGAGAATCCACACTGGACATGACTAAGAACAGGGGAAGTTTGCCTCCCTCTTCCCTGACGCGCTTCATCACACCGATTGCGTCAAGATACGGCATAAAGACATCCATCAGCACGATGTCGGGCTGGCCGGAGAGAACGGCATCCGTCACCTTGGTTCCATCCTTTGGAGACATCAAAGTATCAAATCCGTAAGTTTTCAATAAATTGCAGCAGATTACGCCAAAATCCTTGCTGTCGTCTGCGATTAATACTTTTGGCTTATTGTCCATTTTTCTTCCCCCATTGGTGTTGTTATTAGATTGCAAAATTATATTACCATAATTTTACAGCTTATGCAAGGGGTTTCTGCCAAAAAATGTAAATAAATTTGGCTGATCTCCACTTTTTCGTTCCACACCGCCAAACAGTCACTGTGTCTGCTGTTCTTCGATGATTTCCTGCGCACCGTCAAGCATGTTTTCAATGAAAATGCCGTAGCCGCGTGTCGGATCATTGACAAATACATGAGTAACTGCTCCGACAAGATGACCGTTCTGGATAATCGGGCTGCCGCTCATACCCTGAACAATTCCGCCTGTCTTTTCCAAAAGCTCGGAGTCAGTGACTTTTACTACCATATTTTTCGTCTTCGCCTTATCGGAAAAACTAACTTTCTCAATTTTAATACTATACTTCTTCGGAGTGTCCCCGTCAATAGTGGCAAGAATTTCCGCATCCCCTTCCTTAACCTCCTGCTTAAGTGCGATCGGCATTGCCTCATGCCCGGTATACTGTTCAAACAGCACGCCGTAAATACCAGTTTCGGAATTTTGTATCAGCCTTCCCATATCTGTAGCGCCGGAAAAGCTTCCGCGCAGTTCTCCCGGCGAGCCCGCCTTTGCCTTGATGACATCGTTGATAGACACATCCACCACTTCACCGGTCATCAAAGGCATGATTTCCCCAGTGTCGACATCGCAGATGGCATGCCCTAGGCCGCCGAACACCCCAGTTTCCGGGCTGTAAAACGTCAGCGTACCAATTCCGGCCGAGCTGTCACGTACCCAGATGCCTGCCCGGTAACCAGTATGGGAAGTGGAAACTACCGGGGTCAGTGTAGTTTCATACGTTTCATTTTTATGGATTGCAGTGATTTTCAGCGGCTGACCGTTGCTGTGCTCCACCATATCGGAAACCTGCTCATTGGTATTGACCTGTTTTCCTTCAATCTGAGTGATGACGTCGCCCACCTGGATTCCTGCCTGTTTCGCCGGATTTACTGTGCCGTTTGCCGTCTCAACATCGGACATCGAGACAACCAACACACCTTGTGTAAACATCTTGACTCCAAACGGCGTACCGCAGGGAACCAGAGTCTGCCGACCCACCACATCGACTGATACTTTTTTTACCGGCACCATTCCAAAAAGCTTAACATCCACCTGATAGCTGCCGTCGGAAGTGGCGGTATGTTCACTTCCACTTCCGGTCACCACGGAACCAATCAGCCCGGTACTGCCAAAAGAAAGAGTATCTCCGGAAAAGACGCTGTAATGATCCGAAAGAGTGGAGCCCGTGTATCCTACCGCGGCAAACGCCACTGCCGATATGGCCAGCAGTGACGCAGCCGTTCTTTTGATCCATTTTTTCATTTTTAAATTCCTCCTGTGTGAAATCCACACAGTTACTATGCCACAACCATTCGGCAATTATCTCTGGGAAATTGAAAAGCATTTTGCGAAAACTTCCTGTCACTTACAGCAAATTATGGTATACTTTAAGTGAACTTTTCAAAAAGGTGGTATCTTAAATGAAGGTTGCTGTTATCGGCTCACGCAGCTGCGCAGAATTTTCCGTTTCCCAGTTAATTTCCTTTTTGCCGAGCGGCTGTTCGGAAATTGTCAGTGGTGGGGCCGTTGGAATCGACTCCGTTGCTCAGGCGGCATCCCATATTCTTGGCATTCCTATTAAAATATTTTTGCCAGAATTTGGATTATATGGAAAAGGTGCGCCGCTTCAGCGAAATATTCAGATTATCGAATACAGCGATATTGTGCTCGCTTTTTGGGACATGCGTTCAAACGGCACCAAGCAGGTCATTGCGGAATGTATCCGCAGGGGCAAGCCGTTTCGCATTATCCCGCTTGACCCAAATCCCAAACGCTCCCATAAACGCTGAGTCTTAGGTACAAGTCGTCATATTGCCCCACTGCTGCGAATAAGCTAGAAAAGGACAACTTCATACAAGCTGTTCCAACTAGTATTAAAGTGGCGGTGAAACAAATGAACAAGACCGAAAAGGATGCTCTGGCCGGCCTGACAACCAAGCAGGCTGAAAAAAATCTCAGGGAATATGGAGAAAACATCCTAAAAGGGGGAAAGAAAATCCGTGCAGGAAAAATCCTTGCCTCTCAATTCAAAGATGTTTTGACCATGATTCTGCTGTTTTCCACGGTTCTCTCCGTGGTCATGGGAGAGGTGACTGAGGCATTTACCATCATGGCAATCGTCTTTTTAAACGCCCTGCTTGGCTTTTTGCAGGAGTACAAAACAGAAAAAACGATTGCCGCCCTGCGCCAGATGGCGGCGCCCTCCTGTACCGTGCTGCGCGATGGGCAAATAAAGCAAATTCCGTCAAGCATGGTCACCATTGGCGACGTCGTCCTGCTCGAAGAAGGAGACAAGGTTCCGGCGGACGGCGTCCTGTCCGAATGCTATGGTCTGTGCGCGGATGAAGCCCTGCTCACCGGGGAATCCGTCCCGGTACATAAAAAAGCTTATTCCTTTGGTGTGAAACCCCATGAGGCACAAAATGAGGTCTACATGGGAACCATCATCACGAAAGGACGAGGCAGGATGCTTGTCACCGATATTGGGATGAACACCCAGATGGGGGAAATTGCCGGGATGCTCGGGGAAATTGAGGAAGAACAGACTCCACTGCAAAAAAAACTCGATCAGCTTGGAAAATATATCGCCGTCGGCTGCCTTGTCATCTGTGCGGTTGTCAGCCTTACCGGCATCTTGCGCGGGGAAAATATTTTTGACATGCTGCTAACCGGTATCTCTCTGTCAGTCGCCGCCGTTCCGGAGGGACTTTCCGCCATCGTCACCATTGTCCTCGCTCTTGCAGTTGGCAGGATGGTCAAACGCCAAGCGCTCATCCGCAAACTGTATTCGGTGGAAACACTCGGCTGCGCGGATATTATCTGTACTGATAAAACCGGTACCCTCACGGAAAACAAAATGACCGTCAAAAAAATTGCCGCGCTCTCCTTTGAAGTAGATGTCTCCGGCAACGGATACGAGGCGGACGGCGGTTTTACAAGCTCCGGAAACCCGGTCTTCCCTACCCGTTCTCCGCTCATGAATACGATTCTCAATTCCTTTGTGCTGTGCTCCAACGCCACGGTTACCGAACTAAGGCGCCATAAGAAGGATTCCAGTGTTTTATCCGTTTCCGGCGACCCGACGGAAATCGCCCTTATCATCGCCGCAAAAAAAGCGGGAATCACCCGGGAGGAGCTTGAGCGCAACTACCACAAAATCGGAGAGCTCCCGTTTGATTCCATCCGTAAATGTATGTCCGCCATCTATTCCGACCAGCAGGGGCACATGATTATGTTCACGAAAGGAGCGCCCGATATCCTGCTTGAAAAATGTTCCTACACTCTGATTGACGGCAAGACCGTCCCACTCACCGCCGCACACAAATCCAAAATTCTGCAGCAGAATGAGGAGATGGCAAAGAGCGCTTTGCGAGTACTTGCTTTTGCATGCAAATACGCCGCCTCCTCGGCGGAGACGGAAAATAATCTCGTCTACCTGGGACTGTGCGGCATGATTGACCCGCCGCGCAAGGAGGTCTATTCCAGCGTCAAGGAATGCCGGCGGGCGGGAATCCGTCCGGTAATGATCACCGGAGACCACAAGACCACTGCTGCCGCCATTGCAAAGGAAATCGGAATTCTTCGCTCGGGTGAGCGTGTCGTCACCGGTGCTCAACTCGACCAGATGAGTGATACTCAGCTTGCCTCTGCTGTGGGCGACATCAGTGTATTTGCACGCGTCAGCCCAAGCCACAAGCTGAGAATTGTGCGTGCGTTCAAGCGCGCGGGACACATTGTAGCCATGACAGGAGACGGCGTCAACGACGCCCCCGCCATCAAAGAAGCCGATATCGGAGTATCGATGGGCCTGTCCGGCACCGATGTTACCAAGGAGGCTTCCTCCGTCATCCTGCTCGACGACAACTTTGCGACCCTGGTAGCCGCCATTGAAGAAGGCCGTATTATCTACCGCAATATCCGCAAATTTATTCGCTACCTGCTCTCCTGCAATATCGGTGAGGTTTTGACAATGTTTCTGGGAATGCTCATTGGTCTTCCAGTGGTTTTGCTGCCCATTCACATCCTGATAGTCAACCTCGTCACCGACGGGCTTCCCGCCATTGCTTTGGGGCTGGAGCCCGGAGACAGCGATATCATGAAGGAGCGCCCGCGCAGGCGGGAAGACGGTATCTTCGCCGGCGGGCTTGCCACGACAATTATTTTCCGGGGCTGTATGATTGGCCTTACTACCCTTGCCGTATTTATAGCAATCTTTAAGATGACCCAAAATGTGGACGCTTCCCGTACCGCTGCGCTGATTGCGCTTGTCTTTACTCAACTCATCCATGTGTTTGAGTGCAAATCAGAGAAAAAATCACTATTTCAAATTAATCCGTTCGATAATATCAAGCTAATTTTGGCCGTGCTGATTTCCAGTACCATTGTATTTGCCGTTGTCTATTTCCCGGCACTCAGCGTAATTTTCAAAACGGTTCCCCTCACCCTGTCCCAACTCGGTGTCACCTTTGCGTATATCCTCGCAGTTCCGCTTCTGGTTGCCATCTTTTCTTTACGAAAACGCAAACCTGACAAACAGGTGATCAAACAGGAACTGGAAGAATAAACCTATTTTCCGCCTATTGCTTTCAATGCAGCATCGAAAGGCCCAATCCAAAGGGATTGGGCCTTTCCCTCATTATGTGGCCATGCCAGAAAAAAGCCCGGTGCAAAAACTCCGGGCTTTTTATGCCATATTATCTTTCCAAAGGAACACCGTTTGCATCCACTGTGGTGTACTTATCGCAGAGAATCAAAATTTTCTCGATAATACTCCGCCATGCACCGATGCCTTGTTTTGCAGTTATTTCTATTAATTACAATCGAGCATTTGCAGTTATAATATTTTCAATACTTTATGTAAAATTCATACAGTTTTCTGTATATTTAATTGGATAGAAATTCCAAATTTCTTTTTACGACTGCAAGCATATTCTCTTTGCTCCTGCAAATAATAACTCTCGGAAAGAGGTGATAAATCATGGCAAAAAACTATGAAAACCAGAATTCCCAGAATCAAAACAACAATAACAAGAACTCCCAGAATAACCGGAATTCTCAGAACAATCAGAACAACAATTCTCAGAACAAGAGAAACCAGAATAATTCTCAGAATTCCCAGCAGAACAATCAGCAGCAGAACCAGCGGTAACCTGGCTTAGCCGCTCCTTGTCAAAGGCAGCTGAAAGCGTGTACCACGTTTTCAGCTGCCTTTTTTTGCATTTATCTCGTTGTATCAATCGCCTTGAAGCCCTGGCCGATGATATCATTGGAATCCGTCACAATGATGAAAGCGGTCGGATCGATTTGCATGATAACCTCTTTGAGCTTGAAAAACTGTTGGGCTCGAACGACACACATTGCAACCTGTCGTTCTTGTTCCGTAAATGCTCCGGTTGCGTTTAACAGCGTACATCCACGATTAACATCCTTGATAATGGACTTAGAAATTTCCTTTGCCTTATCCGAAATGATATAGACTAGTTTGCCCTTATCTGCACCGTAAAGGATCGCATCAATGACAAAGCTCTGCGCTACAACGACGACCAGTGCATATAACCCGGATTCCAAGCTGCGGTAGATAATCATCGCAGAGATGATGATGACCGAGTTGACGATCGCTGTCAGTTTTCCCATGCTCATATAGGGAAAACGGAGCTGTGCGAGACGGCAGACAATATCCGTACCGCCGGAGGTGGAACCACGCATATAAATGAGTACCACACCAAAGCCAATCAGCACTGCGCCGAACAAGCAGGCGAGAATCGGGTCTTTGGTGTAGGTCGGAACAAACGGCTTGATAATGTCTATCATAAAGGAAAAGATTGCGGTGGTAATCAGGGTACGAACCGTAAAATGCTTGCCCAAAAAGATAAAAGCCAAAACAAGCAGCGGAACATTTACTAAAAACGAACCGATTCCAATTGGAAAGCCGGTCAAGTGGTTAATCAAAACCGCTACACCGGCGGCACCGGTCATTGCAATCTGATTGGGCTGGACAAACATTAACAGGCCGACGCCGTAGGAAATTGCGCCGATTAAATCAAACGCAAAGTCAACGCCAAAATTCTTGACCATTTTTTTCGAGATTTTCATATGTAACGCTCCTCATCTAAGTTGCCGCGCGTCTGTTTTCTCTGTTGCGCTGGCCTGACCCGATTCCCCATCATCCTCTATAATTTTTTGGAAGAGCTGCTGGATTCGTCCATTTTCCCCTTTAAGATAGAGGTATCCGAACAAAGCTTCTAACCCGGTTGCCCGCCGGTATTCCACCGGCTTTGCATTTTTTGGAACACGCTGGGTGCTGGAATTTCGCCCGCGGCGGAAAATATCCGCTTCATTCTCGTTCAGCATCGCTTCAATGCGCGAAACAGAAGCAGACTGAAAGGTACAGCAGACCTTTTCCACCGCTTTTAAATGCAGTTTATTGGCAGGCGCATTCATATGTTGTACAATGTACTGCCGTACCAGCAGCTCATATACCGCGTCACCTACAAATGCAAGCGTAATTGGGCTGTAGGTTTTCATATCAAGTGGTTGTAAATCCAAATTCAGGATAGCTGTCACCTTCTTTCTGCCTCTGCTTCTTATCGAACATAATCAAATTCAAAGTCAAGGATATTAACAGTATCCCCTTCCCGAATTCCCATTTCCTCCAGCTTTGCAATAATACCGCTTTTCTGAAGAACCCTCTGGAAATACTGGAGGGATTCATAATCCTCAACATCCACATTGCCGAGCACCGGGAGCAGCCAATCCGCTGTGACAAAGTAAACTCCGTGTTCCACTTTGATTTGGAACTCGTTTTTCTTCCTCGCCACAAGCTCCTCATCGGTGTAGGGGTTTGCCTCATACCGTTTAATAGGGGGAAGTTTGGAAAGCTCCTCGGCGATTGCTTTTTTCAGGTCTTGTGTCCCTCGGTTCATCGCGGCGGATATCTCAAAAAAGTCATAGCCCTGCTCCTTGATGTAGGAGTGGAATGCTTCGATCTGCTCTGGCGCCGCAAGGTCGCATTTGTTCGCCACGACAAGTTGGGGACGGGAAGCAATTTCTTCATTGTAATTTTTTAATTCCTGGTTAATGGTTTCAAAATCCTCTACAGGATCCCTTCCCTCGATGCCGGAAACGTCCACCAGATGGACAAGCAGCCGGCAGCGGTCGACATGGCGCAAGAACTCATGTCCCAAGCCGACGCCTTCGCTTGCCCCCTCAATGAGGCCCGGAATGTCCGCCATGACAAAGGACTGATTTTCCTGCACCCGCACTACACCGAGCACCGGGGTCAGTGTGGTAAAGTGATAATTTGCGATTTTCGGCTTTGCATCACTGAGCGCGGAGATGAGCGTCGATTTTCCGACGTTTGGGAAACCGACTAATCCGACATCCGCCAACAATTTCATTTCCAGCTGGAGCTCAAAGCCCTGTCCCGGCAGCCCGTTTTTCGCAAAACGAGGAATCTGTCGGGTTGCCGTCGCAAAATGGGTGTTGCCCCATCCGCCGCGTCCGCCTTTGGCAATGACAACCGGCTCATCGGAGGACATATCGGCGAGCAGCCTGCCGCTTTCCAGCTCTCGCACCAGAGTACCGCGTGGCACCTTGACAATCAGATCTTTCCCGTTTTTGCCTTTGCAGCGTTTGTTGCCTCCTGGCTGTCCATTTTCGGCCAAGTATTTACGCTGATACCGAAAATCAATCAACGTATTTAAATGGTCGTCCACCACAAAAATAACATTTCCGCCGTTTCCACCGTCTCCACCGTCCGGACCGCCCGCCGCGACATATTTCTCCCTATGGAATGCGACTGCGCCGTTTCCGCCGTCACCCGCTTTAACCTGAATTTTTGCTAAATCGACAAACATCTTACTTCACCACCTGTCAGACATGCAACGTGCACATCCTGCTTTCTGTTTTCTTTGATTTTTTGACGGTTATCTCCGCGTACGATTCTTGGTATTATTATATTCGAAAAACACACAAACATCAATTAAATGCGAAAAGAAATCCCGAGGCTGTAAACAGCTCGGGATACTTTCGTGTTTTGCTGGTTTTCCCCTAGTCAGCGTAAACGCTGACTTTTTTGCGGTCACGCCCGATGCGCTCGAATTTAACCTTACCGTCGATGGTCGCAAACAGAGTATCGTCAGAACCGCGGCGGACGTTCTCACCCGGATGGATGTGGGTTCCGCGCTGACGCACAAGGATGTTACCGGCCAGAACGAACTGTCCATCTCCGCGTTTTACGCCAAGGCGCTTGGACTCGGAATCACGGCCGTTCTTTGTGGAACCAACACCCTTTTTATGAGCAAAAAACTGCATGCTAATTCTCAGCATTTTCTTACACCTCCGAAACTGTAACTTTGATACATCTTTCAAAATCCTGCTCCAGGCACTCCAGATGCAGATGAAGGGCATCCAGAAAACACACCGCCATATCCGACGGGTGCGCCGGGAGGGTCACGGAAATTTCATCGTTCTTCACGAGGACTTCCGCCTGCTGCTTCGCACATTCGGTAATACCGTTTGCCGTAAGCTGCACCGCAGAGGATACGCTCGCGCACACGATATCTTCCCCGGATTCTGCAAAACCGGCATGTCCGCTCACTTTCACAGAACAGAACCTACCGTTTTTACAAAAAAACTGTGCTCGGATCATTACGCGTGAATGGTCTGGATCTGAACCTTGGTATAAGGCTGTCTGTGACCGATTTTGCGGTGAGAATCCTTCTTCGGTTTGTAGGTGAAGACGGTGATCTTCTTCTGCTTGCCGTTTTTGATGACTCTCGCTGTTACAGTTGCGCCGTCAACAACAGGAGTACCAACTTTCACGCCATTGTCAGAGGACACTGCGATTACCTTATCAAAGGTAACGGTCTCGTCCGCCTGGACGCCGAGCTTTTCGATATAAATCGTATCGCCCTCGCTGACGCGGTACTGTTTGCCGCCGGTTTCGATAATTGCATACATTTCAGGCACCTGCCCATTCCTATAATCTCGCTGTTCCAAGGCGCGCACAGTGCGTCTTATAAAAGCCCGGAACATGCGGCTTATTTATGATATCATACTTTTTGAGGGCTGTCAATGAAGTTATCTTTCGCCATTTTGCAGCTTTGCCGCCAAAATCGTGTTTTTCATCAACATGGCCACGGTCATCGGGCCGACTCCGCCGGGTACCGGGGTTATAAAGGAGCATTTGTCCTTCACCTGTTCAAAATCGACATCTCCGCACAGCTTGCCATTTTCATCGTGGTCCATGCCAACGTCAACAACGACGGCTCCCTCCTTCACCATGTCCGCGGTGACAAACTTCGGTTTTCCCACTGCGGCAATCAGAATATCTGCCTGCCTTGTCAACAGCGCCAGATCCTTTGTTCTGGAGTGGCAGATAGTGACCGTAGCATTTTTTTCAAGAATCAGCAAAGCCATCGGTTTTCCCACAATGTTGGAACGCCCGATAATGACACAGTGCTTGCCCTGAATCCCGGTGCCGGTTTCCTCAAGCAAACGGATAATACCCGCCGGGGTACAGGGGACGAGCTGATGCCCGCCCGTCAGCAGCCTGCCGATGTTTTCCGGATGGAATCCATCGACGTCTTTTTCCGAGGGAATCGCACGGATAACAACCTGCTCATCAATCTGCTCCGGCAATGGGAGCTGGACGAGAATCCCGTGGACATCTTTCCTGTCGGAAAGCTCCTGAATTACTTCGAGAATTTCCTGCTGAGAAGCAGTTTGCGGCAGCTCATATTTCTCTGAACGGATCCCCGTCTGCTCACAGGCGCGAATTTTGTTGCGGACATACACCTTGGAAGCGGAATTATCTCCCACCAGGATAACCGCAATCGTTGGGGTAATCCCTCGTTTGGAAAGAGCACTTGCTTCCTTAGCCGCCTCGGCCTTGACCTTTGCGGAAATTTCTTTTCCATCAATCAGAATCGACATGCCGTTTACTTCCTCCTATCTGTCCCCCTGAATGCGTCTTAGTTTTCCGTTTTTTTCTCCTCATCCTCGGATTCAGAAGATTCTTCTGTATCTTTGTTAGCTGGAATATTCTCAGCCACAACGGCATTTTTGTTTTCCGGTTGCTCTGCAGTCAAGCCGGCGGATTCTTCTTTTACAGGCTCCTCTGATTCGGCGGGTTCCCCTGGAGTAGCGTTTTCCTCTGCTTCTTCGCCGGACTCCTGTGTTGTCTCCTCTGCTGCTTTGGACTCAGTGCCGTCGGTTGGAGTCTCTTCCTCCCCAGCATATCCCATCGGCTCGAGTTCTTCCTCCTCCTGGCCGCCGAGCTTTGCCAGCATCTTTTTGCGTTTGGCATCCTCTTTCGCCTGTTTCTTCTTCAAGCGCTGCTCTTTTTCAAACGCATCGTAGGTGCCCTCGAGCATCATCTTTGATTCCTCTGTCGTCACATACAACGGCAGATAATCCGGGTCATTCGCATTCTTGATTTTAGAACGGAATACCAAAATCAAAATAGCGGAAACGACGACACAGACGATGGCCAAAATTTGAGAAACGCGCAGTCCGCCTATCAGCAGCGGGTCAGTGCGGAGCCCCTCGATAAAAGCACGGCCAAGGCCATACCATCCGACATACATCAGGAACAATTCTCCGTCGAACTTGCGGTGTTTGGTGTAAAGATGCAGCAGGATAAACCCAATTAGGCACCAAAGCGATTCATACAGAAAACAGGGGTGAACCGGCAGAGATGGATCCACCGTCACGCCGATGTTGGCAAGATAAGATACGCGGTTGGTAAGATAAGTCTGGATATCCGGCCCGGTCATTCCCCATGGAAGCGTCGTGTTCGAGCCAAAAGCTTCCACGTTGACAAAATTGCCCCAGCGCCCGATGCACTGGCCAATCAAAAAGCCAAGACCTGCGACGTCCAGCATTGGGAGTATACGGACATGGCGGATTTTACACATAATAATGCCAACCAAAAGTGCACCGATGATGCCGCCGTAGATGGCCATACCGCCTTCCCAGACCTTAAAGATGTCCCAGATATAATACTTGTAGTCGTCCCAGCTAAACGCCACATAGTAAGCGCGCGCACCGATGATACCGCCGATGATGCCGCCAATCACGACGTCAATCACGCGGTCGGTGTTGAGGCCAAAAATTTTCAGCCGTCTGAAACAGTAAAGAATGGCAAGCAAGAGTCCTACGGTAATCAGTATCCCATACCATGCCACATGGATGCCGCCAATCGAAAATGCCGTGGTGTTAAACGAAAACTCGAGTCCAAGACCCGGAAACTGTACTACTTTATCCATAAAAGAAACCTCCGGTTTATGTAGTCCCCGCACTTGCGGGGTATTTTGCTTTATTGTTGCGGACAGACGACGGAGAGCGCCATTTTGTCTTTTTGCATCACAGTCTGCAGGTACTCATTCGCCTCTTCACAGGTAACTGCCGCGCAGGCATCGAGCACTTCAAACTCGCCGAGACCAAGGAAATGGGAATCGAGCAGGGAGCTTGCGACATTTTCGACACTGCCGTGTCCCCGTACAAAACGGCCGTACAGGGCCTTGCGCTGCTGTTCAAACACAGTCGTTTCAATTCTCCGCTCCCGGTATTCGCAGATTTTGTCTGCAAGTTTGTCACGAACCAGTTTCGGATCTTTGCCTTCTCCAGCAAAAATGGTACACATATAATCTGAACCCAGCATGATTTCCGTACCAAAGCTTGAATTGATAAGGCCGGCGTCGTAGAGCTCCCGGTACAGCGGGGAGGATTCCCCGGCGATGCACTCGAGCAATATCGAGTGCAGCACATAGTCCCTGGCGAGCTGTTGTTTAACCGGGACTTTTTCTTTAAAGCCCACCTGGAACAGCGGCTGAGCAACCGGGAGAGTTATGACTGTTTCAGCGGTACAGATCTCCTCCGGTTCCTCGGAAGGAGCACGCACCACCTCAATATCCTCCGCCTTTTTCAAGATCCGATCTGCGAATTCGAGTACCTCTTCCACGGTAAAGTTGCCGGCAATCGCGAGCGCCATGTTGTGGAGATTGTAAAAAGTATGATAACACTCATAGAGATTATCCGCCGTAATTTTCGCGATGGATTCCACCGTACCTGCGATGTCGATGCGCAATGGATGGCGCTGGTACAGGCCCTTTAACAGATTGAAATAAACCTGCCAGTTCGGGTCATCGTCATACATCTTGATTTCCTGTCCGATAATCCCCTGCTCCTTTTGCACTGTCTGCTCGGTAAAATATGGTGAGGTAACAAAATCCAACAGGATTTCAAGTGATTCCTTAAAGTTGTCCGTGCACGAAAAAAGGTAACAGGTCTTGTCAAAGGAGGTATAGGCGTTTGCGGACGCTCCTGTTTCAGCATAACGCGCAAAGGCATCCTTGTCCTCGCTCTCAAAGAGCTTGTGTTCCAAAAAATGGGCGATACCTTCCGGCACTGTGGTAAATTCCTTCTCGCCGGCCCGTTTGAAACAATTGTCCACAGACCCGTATTTGGTTCCAAACAGTGCATAGGAGCTGTTGTATCCCTTCATTGGATAGAGCAGCAATGTCAAGCCGCTGTCATGCTCGATTTTATAATACTGTTCCCCTACCTGGGAGTTTGTGATAATCTGTTCTCTCATGAGTGTGCCTCCCCTTCCTCTTTGCCGGTCAGGAAATAGACGGTGTCAAGCGTGATCTTTTTCGCAGCATCTGCGACCTGTTCTCTCGTCACTTCGGCAATCGACCTGCCTTCTTCTTCAGGGGAAGTATGAGTCCCGGCGACAATCTGTACCAGGTACCAGTTTTCCAGTCCTGAAGGGGAATCTATGATTGTGGCAAAGGCATTTTTCATACTCAGCTTGGCGGCCTCGAATTCCCCGTCGGAAAAGCCGCCTTCGCGCATGATATCGAGCTGACGCAAAATTTCCCGTTGTGCCACCTCCCGGTTTTCGCTCTGCACACCCGAGTCGACAAGTATAACGCCTTTAATCCGGTCAAATCGCGCTGCGCAGTAGTAGCACAGGCTTTTTTCCTCCCTCACATGAACAAAGAGGCGGGAAAACGCTGTCCCACCAAAAATGGCAACCATGAGACGCATCGCGCTCAAATCAGGACTCTGCGCAAATGTGCCGGTCCGGAAGCCCATGACCAGCTTAGATTGAATAACATCCATCCGCTCGACATGTTCGGTCACTTTTTGAGCTCCCGCAATCCGGGGAAACTCCGGATTGGATATGGGTTCCCGTTCCACCGAGGAAAAAGCCCGCTCAAAAACGGCTGAAATTTTCTTGGTATCCCCATGACCGGTAAACATAACTTCCATCCGTGCATGTTTCATCAAATCGCGGTAAGCCTGCGTCGCAGACTGTGGGGTAACCGCATGTGCCGCCTCCACCGTGCCGTATTCATCGATGCCATAAGGCTCCCCGGTATACATCCGTTCCTCACACTGGTCAATTGCATAAGCACGTTTGTCGTTAACCTTGGATTCAATCATATCAATGAGGTTTTGGCGTTCTATCTCCACCTCGGACTCCTCAAAACATCCGTCTGCCAGACAGGGTTTTGTAATGAGAGAGCACAGGAGCTCTGCACATTCGTGGGTCAAGTCCTCGCAATCCAGGACATAGCGATTGTCAATCGAACGCAGAGACAGGGAAATTACCTGCCAGCCGCCGATCTTTTTTACATCGGCATACAGTGACGCGCCATACATGTCGCAGAGCTTCTGGTTGAGCAGGGTGAAATCCGGATACTCCAGGGATTTCTTTCTCAGCAGAGGACCTACAACCGCGTATTCCGCCGCTCTTTCTCTGTCAAGTGGGATGCGGAAATTCACAGACAGGAGCGTGGTCTTAAACCTGTCGTCACAGACTGCGTGGAAACCAATTCCAGGCGCAATCTCTTGCTCTATGAGCTGATAAGCCATTGTCATCTCTCCTAAATAAAGTCAGTCTGAATGCCCTGGAACGCTCTGCCACAAACGTATGACATTCTCTCTTAGTATGCCGCCGTGTCCATCGGTTTAGGCAACAAAGATAAATATTTCAAGTTTCCCGAGCGCGCACCACCCGGAAGAATTGGCCGTCGCCGTAGGCGGGCCTTTTAAATGAAAGATAATGGGCTACCCGCAGTCCATTATAGCATATTTAATTTTCCAATTCCACGCCTGTGATAAAGTCTCCCTTATTATCGCTTAAATCCGCCCGAAAAGGAAAGACGGCGAAGCCTCGGCAAGTCCCTATGTCCCGATGCGAGCACTGCTC
>UQSL01000011.1 GCA_900543705.1 uncultured Oscillospiraceae bacterium | reverse complement strand
CCCCCTGATGTAGTACTTCTATTTTCCTACATCAGGGGGCTTTTGTCCATTGTCCATTTTTACTGGTCCTGTTCAAGGGGGCTTTCAAACGGGGATTTCCCGTTGTTAGACCAGCTCAATAATAGCCATCTCAGCTGCGTCGCCGCGGCGCGGTCCGATTTTGATGATACGGGTATAACCGCCGTTTGTATCAGCGTACTTCGGGGCTACCTCATCAAAAAGTTTTTTTGCCACTGCTTCCTTCGTGATGAAGGAATAGACCTGACGCTTGGAGTGGAGATTATTCTGCTTCGCCAATGTGATCATTTTCTCAGCGACACTGCGAACCTCTTTCGCTCTCGTCACGGTCGTTTCAATCTTTCCTTTTTCGATCAGGAAAGTAACCATTGCCCGGAGCATTGCTTTCCTGTGGTCGGAAGTTCTGCCGAGTTTTCTGGTACCTGGCATCGAAATTCACTCCTTACCTTGTTGGAAGTTTTTATTCGTCGTCTTTGCTAAGGTTAAAACCAAGGGAATTGAGTTTGTTGACAACCTCTTCCAGAGATTTTCTGCCAAGGTTGCGAACCTTCATCATATCCTCTTCGGACTTGTTGATCAAATCCTGTACCGTGTTGATTCCGGCGCGTTTCAAACAGTTGAACGAACGCACGGACAAGTCAAGCTCCTCAATGGTCATCTCAAGGACTTTATCTTTGCCGTTATCATCTTTTTCTACCATGATTTCAGTAAAGTAAGGCTCATCGGAAAGATCCACAAACAGGTTGAGGTGTTCAGTGAGGACCTTGGCGCCCAGAGATACAGCCTCCTTTGCAGAGATTGTACCATCTGTCCATACCTCGAGGGTCAGCTTGTCGTAGTCGGTAATCTGTCCGACACGGGTGTTTTCCACCGTGTAGTTGACTTTGAGGACCGGCGTATAGATGGAGTCCACCGGGATAACGCCGATTGTTGTCTGAAGGTTCTGTTTGTTGCGTTCCGCGGGAACGTATCCGCGCCCTCTGTCGAGGGTGATTTCCATGTACAGTTTTGCTCCCGTACCGAGAGTTGCAATGTGCATGTTCGGATCTAAAATCTCGACTTCCGAGTCCGCTTTGATGCTCGCAGCGGTCACTTCGCATTCGCCTTCAGCTTCGATATAAACCGTCTTAGGACAATCGCCAAAGATCTTTGCTGTCAAGCCTTTGATGTTCAGGATAATCTCCGTCACATCCTCTTTGACACCCGGAATGGTCGAAAATTCGTGCTGGATCCCATCGATTTTCACCGATGTGACCGCAACACCAGGAAGAGAGGAGAGTAAGACGCGACGAAGGCTGTTGCCAAGCGTGGTGCCAAAACCACGCTCGAGCGGCTCTACGATAAATTTGCCGTAGGTGCCGTCCGATTTCATGTCGGCCGTCTCAATTCTTGGCTTTTCAATTTCTATCATTCTGTAACCCTCCTGTTTTACAGGTCACCCTGCATTTGATGTTTCGCGCTTCCCAGCAGAAAAATAACAGACGTCTCCAATCAGACGGTTCCATTATTTAGAATACAACTCGACAATCAGGTGCTCCTCGATAGGAATATCGATGTCCTCACGGGCAGGCATTCTTGCAACAGAACCCTTCAGAGTGTTCTTGTCACGTTCCAGCCACTGCGGGATGAGTACAATCGGGGCATCCTCACCGGTCAGCCGTTTAAATTTCTCAGAAGCACGGCTCTTCTCACAGACTTCCACGACATCGCCTGCTTTGACCAGGTAAGAGGGGATATTCACCCTTTTGCCATTAACAGTGAAATGACCGTGGTTGACCAGCTGACGGGCCTCACGGCGGGTCATTGCAAAGCCAAGGCGGAAGACAACATTGTCCAGTCTGCTCTCCAGAATACGGAGCAGGTTTTCACCGGCCTGTCCCTGCTGACGGGTAGCCATGTCAAAGTAGTTGCGGAACTGCTTTTCCATAACACCGTAAACGAACTTTACTTTTTGCTTCTCGTTGAGCTGAAGGGCATACTCGCTCTTCTTTCTGCGCATCTGGCTGCCAGGATTTCGGTTGCTTTCCTTTTTGGCATATCCCATTACAGCGGGAGAAATACCCAGCGCGCGGCAACGCTTAACGATGGGCTGCATATTTTTAGCCATTTGGTAATTTCCTCCTTCTTAGACGCGTCTTCTCTTCGGCGGGCGGCAGCCATTGTGCGGGATCGGAGTAACATCTTTAATCATGCTAACTTCAAGTCCTGCGCCCTGCAGTGCACGGATCGCAGCCTCACGTCCAGCACCCGGTCCCTTTACATATACTTCGACAGATTTGAGCCCATGCTCCATCGCTGCTTTTGCAGCAACTTCTGCAGCGGTCTGTGCTGCAAACGGAGTGGATTTTCTCGAACCTCTGAAACCGAGGCCACCGGAACTAGCCCAGGAAAGAGCATTGCCCTGTGTATCTGTGATCGTAACGATCGTATTGTTGAAAGTAGACTGGATATGGGCGGCGCCACGCTCGATGTTTTTGCGCTCGCGGCGGCGGCGAGTTGTGGCCTTCTTCGGTTGTGCTTTTGCCATCTCTCGTTTCCCTCCCTAATTACTTCTTCTTGTTGGCGATTGTCTTCTTCGGTCCCTTGCGGGTACGAGCATTCGTTTTGGAACGCTGTCCTCTGACAGGAAGACCCTTGCGGTGGCGGATGCCACGGTAGCAGCCAATCTCGATCAGTCTCTTGATATCAAGACCCACGTTACGGCGAAGGTCACCTTCGACCGTGTAGTTCTTATCAATATAATCACGCAGTTTGGAGACATCGTCCTCAGAGAGGTCTTTGACTCGGATATCCGGGTTTACACCGGTTGCTGCGAGGATATCGTCAGCAGATTTGCGGCCAATCCCAAATATATAGGTCAGGCCAATTTCGACTCGCTTTTCTCTCGGCAAGTCAACACCAGCGATACGTGCCATTTACAGTTGCACCTCCATTGTATCGGATTTAACGTTAACCCTGACGCTGTTTGTGCTTCGGGTTCTGGCAAATTACCATTACGCGGCCCTTGCGCTTGATGACCTTGCATTTTTCGCAGATGGGCTTAACGGAAGGTCTGACTTTCATGTGAAAATACCTCCTTGTAAAGGCCCCGGTCGGGCTATTTCGAACGCCATGTGATGCGCCCTTTGCTCAGGTCGTAGGGCGACATCTCGACCGTCACTTTATCACCCGGAAGGATACGGATATAATTCATCCTCAGCTTCCCGGAAATATGGGCTAGGATTTTATGGCCGTTTGCGAGTTCCACCTGGAACATTGCGTTTGGCAGAGCCTCTAAAACGGTGCCTTCAATTTCAATGACATCTTCTTTTGACAAGCAAATTACCTCCTCGCTGCTGCTTCACACTCGGGGTAGTTGTACCCATGGAGAAGTTTGCGCAGTTGTTTATCCGTCAGGGGTTCTGCACAAGGGACAATCGTCTTGGTGATCTGGATATGTTTGAGCTTTTTGCATTTGGGATGCTCAAGCTTTCGCAGTTTCCCATCCGCCAGGAAAACAAACTCTCCCTGTGCTTCAAGCACGATGAAGTACCGGCCTTTATCCCGTCCCGTAAGCGATTTTACGATCTGTCCTCTGGAAAGCTCCATCAGGCACCTCCGTTACGCCTTTGTCAAGATGACCGGTCCATTGTCGGTGATGGCAATGGTGTGCTCGAAATGGGCGGATAAGCTGCCGTCCGCCGTCACGATAGTCCAGCCGTCCGGCATCTGTTTAACCTGCCGCCGCCCAAGATTAATCATCGGTTCAATCGCGATGACCATTCCAGCCGCTAGGCGGACGCCTCTTCCCGGTTCTCCGAAATTCGGGACCTCGGGAGATTCATGCAAGTCTTTTCCAACGCCGTGACCGACGTACTCCCGGACCACGGAAAATCCGTGCGCCTCGACGTAAGACTGGACTGCATGCCCAATATCGCCGATGCGGTTGCCCGGTATTGCCTGCCGGATTCCCTCATAGAGACTTTGCTTTGTCGCATCCATCAGTGCCTGTGCTTCTTCGGATACTTTCCCCGCAGGGAAGGTCGCCGCGTTGTCGCCGTGGTAGCCGTTGTAATAGGCGCCGACGTCGACACTGACGATGTCCCCTTCATGGATCATCCGATGTCTGCTCGGGATACCGTGGATAATTTCGTTGTTGATGGAGATACAGGCGGAACCTGAAAATCCGCCATACCCTTTAAACGAGGGAACTGCGCCATGGGAACGGATAAAGTGCTCGATTTTTGTATCAAGCTCTCCGGTCGTGAGACCCGGCTTCACCAATTCCCCTGCGTACTGTAACGCCTGAGCTGAAATCCGGCATGCATCGAGCATAGCTTCGAGCTCATGTTTCGTCTTAAGTACAATCATGTTTACGCCTCCAGCGCTTTGAGGGTACGAGCCGCGACTTCGCTGACTTCGCCCTGTCCATCCACAACTTTGAGCTTGCCGCTCTTCTGATAATATTGAATCAAAGGTTCGGTCTGATTGTGATACACATTCAAACGATCCTTGACTGTCTCAGGCTGATCGTCCTTGCGGACAATAAGCTTGCCTCCGCACCGATCGCACACGCCCTCCACCCTGGTCGGTTTCGAGACGATGTGATAAGATGCGCCGCATGCTTCACAGACACGTCTGCCGGACATTCTTTCAGCAATTGCCTCGTCCGGAACTTCAATGTCAATGACCGCATCCACTGTAACGCCCATGTTTTCGAGTGTCACAGCCTGTTCGACGGTTCTTGGGAACCCGTCGAGAATAAATCCGTTTTTGCAGTCATCCTTTGCAATCCGCTCTTTAAGAAGAGCTACCACAATATCATCCGGCACCAGCTTGCCGCTGTCCATATAAGACTTTGCCTTCAAGCCGTATTCCGTCTGGTTTTTGACTGCCTCTCTCAGAAGGTTGCCCGTAGAAACGGATGGGATATGCAGATGGTCACAGATAACTTCCGCCTGGGTGCCTTTGCCGGCGCCTGGCGCTCCGAGAAGTATGAGTTTCATAGTGGTTCTCTCCTCCTCGCAGGTGATTCCTGCGTCATTCAGGGGACCTATGTTCAAGTCCCGTTTACCGTCTTATTCCAAAAAGCCCTTATAATGGCGGGACATCATCTGGGTCTCGAGCTGGCGCGCCGTATCAAGTGCAACACCGACAACGATAATGATGGAAGTACCGCCGAGTGCGATATCCACTCCCGTAATACCGCCGACTGCAATCGGAAGGATTGCGATGACAGCCAGGAAGAGGGCGCCCACAAGGGTAACTTTGGAAATGATCTTTCCAATGAAGTCAGAGGTCGGCTTGCCCGGACGGATACCCGGAACCGTACCGCTGTTTTTGCGCAGGTTGTTTGCAATTTCCAGCGGATTGTACTGGATTGCTACGTAAAAATAGTTAAACCCAATAATCAGGACAAAATAAATCAGCGCATACCACAGTGTGTTGTAGTTAAATGCACCGAAGAATTTTCCGAGCCAGGAAGACTTATCCGGATCGACAAATCCAACGATGGTACTTGGAATCGCAAGCAGGGAACTTGCAAAGATAATCGGCATAACGCCGGACATATTGACCTTGATGGGAATATGGGAACTCTGTCCGCCATACATCTTTCGTCCGACGACACGCTTTGCATACTGTACCGGAATGCGGCGTTCAGCATTCGTCATAACGACGATGAAAGCGATCAGCGCGACGAACAAAACCGCAATCAGCGGGACAATAAAGAAGTACTTGGTTTCACCCTGGCCGCCAAGCTTGAGCAGGGCGATCAACTTTCCGATGGTAACCGGGAATCTGGAAATAATACCGGCAAACAGGAGAATCGAGATACCGTTTCCGATCCCTTTTTCATTAATCTGCTCGCCAATCCAGACAACCAGGCCCGCACCAGCGGTAAAGGCCAGGATAATTACAATAGCAGCAAATACACCGGAGAAACCACTAGTATATTTGACGGCACCGTAGTTTTTAAACATAAAATAGAAGGCAATTGCCTGTATCAATGCCAAAGCAATGGTCACCCAACGAGTGATTTTCGCGATCTTTTTTCTGCCTTCCTCCCCTTCTTTGGAGAGCCTCTCCAAAGAGCGGATTGCAATGGTCAGAAGCTGAATGACAATTGTCGCAGTGATGTACGGGGTAACCGACAGAGCGAACAGGGTCGCCCTCGAAAAGGCGCCGCCGGTCAACATGTCGACGTAACCGAGCAGGCTACCGGATTGTGTCATCAAAGAGTTCATGACGCTTGCATCGAGATAGGGGACAGGGATTGCAGCCCCCACTCTGAATATCAGGACGATAAACAGAGTGTAAAGCAGCTTTTTCCTCAAGTCGGGGACTTTCCAGGCGTTTCGAAAAATATCAAACACCTTACATCACCTCGGCCTTTCCGCCTGCCTCCTCAATTTTCTGCTTTGCAGATGCAGAGTAAGCAGCGACTTTCACGGTCAGCTTTTTGGTCAGCTCGCCGTTACCGAGAATCTTGACTCCGTCGAGCGCCTTTTTAACAAGACCCGCTTCCATCAGCGCATTCATATCGACGACAGCGCCGTCTTCAAATTTGTTGAGGGCACTGACGTTGATTGCGGTGTATCTGGTCGCGAAGATGTTGTTAAAACCTCTCTTCGGGATACGTCTCTGGAGCGGCATCTGGCCGCCTTCAAATCCTGGTCTTACTCCGCCGCCGGAACGTGCATTCTGGCCCTTATGGCCTTTGCCGGCGGTTTTACCGCTTCCGGAACCATTTCCTCTACCTTTGCGGAACGCCTTGGTATTGGAACCCGGTGCCGGGGAAAGCTCATGCAGTTTCATGTGTTCGCACCTCCTTGCCCAGTATGTTGTCTGAGCGAATATATGCCAAAAAAACGTAAATTCACGTCAAACGCAAAGAATCAGATTATTCTTCTGTTACTTCAATCAAGTGGGAGATCTTAGCGACCTTGCCCTTGGTAGCGTCATTATCCGGCTGTACGGTAACAGCGCCGATTTTGTGCAGTCCGAGGGAATGAGCTGTCGCAATCTGGTCGTCTTTTCTGCCCACAAGGCTCTTTACGAGCTTGATTTTGAGCTGTGCCATAGCGTTTCTCCTCCTCTTAGCCAATGATTTCCTGTGCAGACTTGCCGCGCATAGCTGCGACCTGTTCTGCATCTCTCAGGGATGCAAGGCCTGCAATGGTAGCGCTTACCACGTTGCAGGGATTATTGGAACGAAGGCATTTCGTTCTGATATCCTTGATTCCCGCAGTCTCCAAAACAGCACGGACAGCGCCGCCGGCAATAACACCGGTACCCTGTGCAGCAGGTTTCAGGAGAACGCGACCAGCGCCGAACGCGCCGATAACTTCATGAGGGATCGTGGTTCCCTTCAAAGAAACCTTAATCAGGTTTTTCTTTGCATCCTCGATTCCTTTGCGGATTGCCTCAGGAACCTCGGAAGCTTTGCCCAAGCCGTAGCCTACGATGCCATTGCCGTCACCGACGACGACGAGGGCAGCAAACTTAAAGATACGGCCGCCTTTTACGGTTTTCGATACACGGTTGATCGATACGACTCTCTCAGCGAGATCGAGTGTAGATGCATCTATTCGAGCCAAAGTATTCCCTCCTCCTCTTAGAATTTGAGGCCGCTCTCGCGAGCACCTTCCGCCAATTCCTGAACTCTGCCGTGATAGAGATATCCCCCGCGGTCAAATACGACGTCAGAAATGCCTTTTTCCAGAGCTTTCTGCGCGATCAACTGACCGACTTTACGGGCAGCTTCTTTGTTGCCGCTATTGCCCTCAAAAGCTTTATCCATGGTGGAAGCCGCTGCGAGGGTTACGCCGTTTACGTCATCGATGAGCTGCGCGTAAATATGCTTACTGGAGCGGAATACATTCAGGCGTGGACGCTCAGCGGTACCGCTGACTTTCGCACGGACTCTTGCGTGTCTTAAAAGCCTCTGCTTGTTGCTGTCAGGCTTTTTCACCATTGTCAGTTCACTCCTTTAATTACTTCTTAGCCTTACCGGCTTTACCCTCTTTGCGGATAATCGTTTCGTCTACGTACTTGATGCCCTTGCCCTTATAAGGCTCCGGCGGACGTTTCTCACGAACTTCTGCTGCAAACTGGCCGACTTTCTGTTTGTCGGGACCGGAAATGACGATTTTGTTTGGGGCAGGAACGTCGATTGTGATGCCGTCAATCTCCGGTACGATCACCTGATGAGAATAGCCGAGGTTCATCACAAGATTTTTGCCCTGTTTTGCTGCACGGTAGCCGACGCCGTTGATCTCGAGTTCTTTCTTAAAGCCCTCGGTAACACCCTCGACCATATTGGCAACGAGAGTACGGGTGAGGCCGTGCAGGGATCTGTGCTTTTTGTCCTCAGACGGGCGGGTGACAATGATTTCATTGTTTTCGACCGCGACGGACATATCTCTGTGGGTTGCACATTCAAGAGTACCCTTCGGGCCCTTGACTGTGACAACATTGCCGGCGATCTTGACATCGACTCCAGTCGGGATCGCAATCGGCTTTCTACCTATACGTGACATATTCGATGCCTCCCTTACCAGACGAATGCAAGGACTTCGCCGCCGATAGTTTCCTTGCGAGCCTGCTTGTCGGTCATAACGCCTTTGGAAGTGGAGAGAATGGCGATACCAAGCCCTCTCATAACCTTCGGCATATCCTCACAGCTTGTGTAAATACGCAAGCCGGGTTTGGAAACCCTGCGCAAGCCTTGGATAATCTGAGTTTTATTTTCTCCGTATTTCAAGGTGATACGGATGATACCCTGTTTGCCATCTTCGATGGTCTGAAAGCCTTTAATATAGCCTTCATCCAACAGAATCTGAGCAATTGCTTTTTTCATATTAGAAGCCGGAACATCGACCGTGTCGTGCTTTGCAGCATTTGCATTTCTAATACGGGTCAGCATATCAGCGATTGTATCAGTAATTTGCATGCCGTTACCTCCTTTGCTCGAATTACCAGCTGGCTTTCTTCACGCCCGGGATCTCGCCTTTGTATGCAAGCTCTCTAAAGCAGATACGGCAGATTCCGAACTTGCGAAGATAAGCGTGCGGTCTGCCGCAGATTTTGCATCTGTGATAGGCACGAGTGGAGAATTTGGGGCTTCTCTGCTGTTTTGCGATCATTGATTTCTTAGCCACTTCAATACCTCCTACTTCGCAAACGGGGCGCCCATCAGCGTAAGCAGCTCGCGGGCTTCCTCGTCGGTCTGGGCAGTGGTAACAAAGCAGATGTCCATGCCGCGGACCTTGTCGATTTTATCGTATTCGATTTCAGGGAAAATGAGCTGCTCTTTGAGGCCCATGTTGTAGTTGCCGCGACCGTCAAAAGAGTTTGCGTTGATTCCTCTGAAGTCTCTGACTCTCGGGAGAGCGACGTTAAAGAGTCTGTCGACAAATTCATACATCTTATCAGCGCGCAGGGTGACTTTAGCGCCGATGTTCATACCCTCTCTGAGTTTGAAGTTTGCAACGGATTTTTTCGCCTTGCAGACGATTGGCTTTTGGCCTGTGATTGCTGCGAGGTCCGTCATGATTGCATCGATAACCTTTGCGTTATCGCGCGCTTCGCCACATCCTACGTTAATCACAACTTTTTCAAGTTTTGGGATCTGCATAACGCTTTTGTAGCCGAATTTCTTCATAAGCGCCGGGGCAATGTCTTGCTTATAGGTGTCAAATAACCTTGCCATTTCAAATCCTCCTCACTTAAAAAGTTTCGCCGCAGTGTTTGCACAAACGCTCTTTGGTTCCATCGGAAAGAATTTTGTGTGCGAGTCTGGTCGGCTTGCCGCATTTCGGGCAGACGAGCATGACCTTGCTTGCATACATTGCGCCTTCCGCTTTTACAATCCCGCCGGTCTGGCCCATCTGTTTGGGTTTCACATGTTTGGTAACCATGTTGCAGCCTTCGATAATGACCTTGCCCTCTTTTGGGCTGACAGCGATTACTTTGCCTTTTTTACCCTTATCCTTGCCGGACAAGATGACGACCTGGTCGTCTTTCTTTACGTGTACTTTGCTCACTTTCAAAGTGCACCTCCCATCAGAGCACCTCTGGGGCGAGGCTCAAAATTTTGAGGTAGTCCTTTTCACGGAGTTCCCTTGCAACCGGCCCAAAAATACGGGTGCCCCTCGGGTTTTTATCTTCACGAATGATAACTGCTGCGTTCTCGTCGAAACGGATATAGGTTCCGTCGTCGCGGCGAACGCCCTTAGCAGAACGGACAATAACTGCTTTTACTACATCGCCTTTTTTAACAACGCCGCCGGGTGTTGCCTTTTTGACCGAGCAGACCACGACGTCGCCGATATTAGCGTACCTCCTGCGGGAACCTCCCAACACGCGGATACACATAAGCTCTTTTGCTCCCGTGTTATCGGCCACCTTGAGGTAGGTTTGCATCTGTACCACAGTGCGTTCCTCCTTTCGGAATCAAGCTGAAATTATTTTGCCTTTTCAATGACCTTAACCAGTCTCCATCTCTTATCTTTGGACAAAGGACGGGTCTCCATGACGCTGACTCGGTCGCCGATATTGCAAACGTTGTTCTCATCATGTGCTTTCAGCTTCACGGTGCGTTTAATGATCTTTTTATACAAAGGATGTCTTACGTTATCCTGGATCGCGACGACGATGGTTTTATCCATCTTGTTGCTGACAACCTTGCCAACCCTTGTTTTTCTGAGGTTTCTATCGCTCACGGATTAATCCTCCTTCCATTACTGCTTTGTGCTGTTTTCATTGGCATGCATGATCGTTTTGATGCGTGCAATGTCCTTTTTTACAGCTTTGATGCGCATTGGATTCTCGAGTTGATTAACAGCGAGCTGAAAACGCAGGTTGAAAAGCTCGGCTTTGAGGTCTTTCAGCTTGTTCGCGAGCTCTGCCTGTGACATTTCTCTGATCTCGACAGCCTTCATTACTCTTCACCCTCCGTTTCTTTTTTCACAAATTTGCACTTGATCGGCAATTTATGTGCAGCAAGGCGCATTGCTTCTCTAGCGACATCCTCGGATACGCCGCCAATCTCAAACATGACTCTGCCCGGCTTGACAACAGCTACCCAGTATTCCGGGGAACCTTTACCGGAACCCATTCGGGTCTCAGCAGGTTTTTCCGTGATTGGTTTATCCGGGAAAATTTTGATCCAGACCTGGCCGCCACGCTTGGTGTAACGGGTCATTGCGATACGGGCAGCCTCAATCTGGTTGGAAGTAATCCATGCCGGCTCCAGAGCCTGTAAGCCAAACTCGCCATGGCTTACCTTATTGCCGCGTGTTGCTTTACCGGTCAGACGACCTCTGTGAACACGACGGTATTTCACACGTTTCGGTAACAGCATTACTTGCTACCTCCTTCCTTTCGAGGCTTTCTTGTATCTGCCAAAACTTCGCCTCTGTATAACCAAACCTTGACCCCGATACGGCCATAAGTGGTAGCAGCTTCCGCGAAACCATAGTCGATGTCGGCGCGCAGAGTCTGCAGGGGGATGGTTCCCTCATGATGGGCCCCGCTGCGGGCGATGTCGGCACCGCCGAGACGGCCGGATACCTGGACTTTGATTCCCTTTGCGCCGAATCTCATGGTACGTCCGATGGACTGTTTCATTGCTCTTCTGAAGGAGATACGTCTCTCCAGCTGAGAAGCAATGTTCTGTGCCACGAGCTGTGCGTTCATGTCGGGGTTTTTGATCTCGATGATGTTGATGACAACCGGTTTACCCAGCATTTTTTCACACTGGTGGCGGAGCTTCTCAATTTCGGAACCGCCTCTGCCGATAACCATACCTGGTTTTGCGCAGTGGATGTGGATTCTGACACGCGCTGCGTCACGCTCGATTTCAATTTTGGGGACGCCTGCTGCATACAGCTGTTTGAGCAGAGTTTTACGCAGGTTGTAGTCCTCAACAAGGATATCGCCGAAAGCGTTATCCTTAGCAAACCAGCGGGAATCCCAGTCTTTTATGACGCCCACTCTAAGGCCGTGGGGATTAACTTTCTGGCCCATGATTTACCTCCTCTTTCAGCTTATTCCTTTTCCTTAAGGACGAGGGTTACGTGTGATGTTCTCTTCAGTACTCGAAAAGCTCTGCCCTTTGCTGTCGGTCTGATTCTCTTGAGAGTCGGGCCGGGGCAAACGAAGCACTCTGCAACATAGAGGTTGTTTTTGTCCATGTTGTGGTTGTTCTCTGCGTTTGCCATTGCAGAACCCAGAAGTTTTTCCACGGGTTCGCAGGCAGCCTTTGGAGTGTTTTTCAAAATCGCCATTGCCAAGTCCGTATCTTTTCCTCTGATGAGGTCGAGGACGATCTGGACTTTTCTCGGCGAGATACGGGCGTATCTGAGGTTAGCCCTTGCTTCCATTTGGAATCCTCCTTCCGGCTCGTTATTTTCCGTTGTTTGAAGTCTTGGAACCGGCATGTCCCTTGAAGGTTCTGGTCGGCGCAAACTCACCGAGCTTGTGGCCCACCATGTCCTCTGTGACGTAAACCGGTACATGTTTGCGTCCGTCATGAACGGCAAATGTATGTCCAACGAATTCCGGGAAAATAGTGGAGGCGCGGCTCCAGGTCTTGAGGACCTTCTTCTCGCCGGCTTCATTCATCTGTATTACTCTTTTGTAAAGTGCCTCTTGGACGTACGGTCCCTTTTTAACACTTCTACCCATTGATCATCTGCCTCCTTTCAAGCTTTATTTTGCATTTCTGCGTTTTACGATAAACTTGTCGGAACGGTGATGTTTTGCTCTGGTCTTGTAACCGAGTGCCGGTTTACCCCAAGGAGTAACAGGGCCCGGACGTCCAACCGGAGACTTCCCTTCACCACCGCCGTGCGGATGGTCAACCGGGTTCATAACAGAACCGCGGACAGTCGGGCGAATGCCCATGTGACGGGTTCTACCGGCTTTCCCAATTTTCACGTTCTCGTGGTCGATGTTGCCGACCTGGCCGATGGTAGCCATGCAGCCAACCGGGACATTTCTCAACTCGCCGGACGGGAGACGGATGAGCGCGTAAGCGCCCTCTTTTGCCATCAGCTGAGCCATGATGCCAGCGGAACGTGCAAGCTGTGCGCCCTTACCCGGATGGAGTTCCACGTTGTGGATAAAAGTACCGACCGGGATGTTGGTCATCGGCAGCGCGTTGCCCGGCTTGATATCAGCGTTCGGACCGGACATGATGACGTCGCCGACTTTCAGTCCGTTCGGAGCGATGATGTAGCGTTTCTCGCCGTCCTCATACTGCACAAGTGCAATGTGAGCGGAACGGTTCGGATCGTACTCGATGGTGAGGACATTGGCTTTCATATCAGCCTTGTCTCTCTTGAAATCTATGATGCGGTATTTTCTTCTGTTTCCGCCACCGCGGTGACGGACAGTGATTCTACCGTAGCTGTTACGGCCAGAGTTCTTCTTCAAAGAAGTAAGAAGGCTCTTTTCCGGCTCAACCTTGGACAACACGGAGTAATCGGTAACGGACATCTGGCGATGGCCCGGTGTTGTCGGCTTGTAGGTTTTAATAGCCATTGTGTTTCACTCTCCTCTTTGTGGCTTTGCGGGAAAGCGTGATTCTTTCCCATACGGTGCCTTAGGCGGGCAATTAGAGCATGCTCTCGAAGAATTCGATGGTCTTGGAATCCTCAGTCAGGGTGACGATGGCTTTTTTCCAATCTGGACGGAAGCCGACGTTGGCGCCCATTCTCTTTTCCTTGCCATGGCAGTTCATGGTGTTGACCTTTGCAACTTTTACGCCAAAGAGTTCTTCCACTGCTTTTGCGATTTCAACCTTGTTTGCATTCGGAGCAACTTTAAAGGTGTATTTTTTGAGAGCCTGCGCATCCATGCTTGCCTCGGTGATAATTGGACGGATAATGATGTCTTGTGCCGTCATTATGCGTACACCTCCTCAAGCTTTGCGACAGCATCCTTTGCAACGACGAAGTGGTTGCAGTTCAGGATGTCATAGACATTGAGCGTATTCACCAGAGTGGTTTTGACGTTTTTAATGTTATTCGCAGAACGAATCACTTTCTCGTCAACTTCCGGCATTACGATCAGTGTCTTTTTATCAGCGCCAAGAGCGCTGAGCATATTGACAATGCTCTTTGTCTTGATCTCTTCGAGTTTAATCTCATCAACAACGATGATCTCGCTCGAAGCAACCTTGCTGGAAAGAGCAGATTTGAGTGCTAATCTCTTAACTTTCTTGTTGAGGGAGTAGCTGTAATCACGCGGCTTTGGTCCAAGTGCAATACCGCCGTGTGTCCACTGCGGCGCCCGGATGGAACCCTGTCTTGCATTACCAGTACCCTTCTGTCTCCAAGGCTTGCGTCCGCCTCCGCTGACCTCAGAACGGGTCAGAGTGGACTGTGTGCCCTGGCGCTGGTTGGCGAGGTAGTTGACAACCGCCTGATGCATTACGGTCTTGTTCGGCTCAATACCGAAAACTGCATCGGAAAGCTCGATCTCGGAGACCGCTTTGCCGTTCATGTCAAAAACTGATACTTTAGGCATTCTGCTTCCTCCTTCCCTTATGCCTTCACGCTATCAGTGATGTACACATAGCCCTGTTTCGGGCCAGGGATAGCACCTTTGATAGCAATCAGGTTATTCTCTGCATCGACCTTGACAATTTCAAGGTTCTGCACGGTCACTCTCTCGCTTCCGAGATGGCCCGGGAGTTTCTTACCCTTCATAACTCTGGAAGGGGTGGAGCTGGAGCCCATGGAACCCGCATGACGGGCGACAGGTCCGGAACCGTGAGTTTCTTTGAGTCTGGAATTACCCCAGCGTTTGATAGAGCCTGCATAGCCCTTACCTTTGCTGGTGCCGACTACGTCGATTTTGTCGCCTGCAGCGAAAACGTCAGCTTTGATGATGTCGCCGACATTCACAGCATCGCAGTCGTCAAAGCGGAATTCTTTGATTCTTCTTTTGGTTGCGACGCCTGCTTTGGCAAAATGACCTTTGGTCGGTTTGTTGACCTTGTTTTCCGCGATGTCGCCGAAACCGTACTGAACTGCATTGTAGCCGTCGTTTTCCACGGTCTTCTTCTGGACAACAACGCATGGGCCGGCTTCTACAACGGTAACCGGGACAACATTGCCCTTCTCGTCGAAAAGCTGGGTCATACCCACTTTTTTGCCGATGATTGCCTTTTGCATGGTTATTCCTCCGTTTCGGTTATTGGTTGATTCTTACGAACCAACTTGACCTGCGTGTCTGACACGGAAATTAGAGTTTAATTTCGATATCAACACCGGCAGGGAGCTCAAGATTCATCAACGCTTCGACTGTCTTGTTGGACGGTTTGAGAATGTCGATGAGTCTTTTGTGCGTTCTCATCTCAAACTGCTCGCGGCTGTCCTTGTATTTATGAACTGCGCGAAGGATTGTAACAACCTCTTTTTCGGTCGGCAGGGGGATCGGACCCGAAACCTTTGCGCCGGTGCGCTTTGCAGTTTCCACGATCTTCTCCGATGCTGTGTCGACGAGATTGCTTTCATATCCTTTGAGTCTGATTCTGATTTTTTCCTTGACTGCCACCTAACATCGCCTCCTTAAAGTTTCTGTGAGCTTTTAGAGCAACGATTAAAAACTGAACACTGTTCCGGGTGTTCCGCACCTGTTCATGAAAAAACCGGATAAACATTCGGCCATTGCTGACGCGACGTTTGTCCGGGAACAAAACGCTGACACCGCATTGTGTCATCGTCACCGGCGCAGATTTAGTATTACGCAAGAATACCGCGCGCACGGGAACATTCAGTATTTGTTGTCGCCCGGTTTAAAATCGGACATACTCGGCGGAAATTCCCCGTCACAAGGACGGCCACCTCCCGCTTCATCGCATATCTTGTGCAGTCACGCTTAATTATAATACCAAAACGGGAAACAAAAAGCAAGCCTTTTTTTAAAAAAATTCTCTTTTTTTGCCAAAGGTTTTGCAGGAAGCTTTGGGACCCTGCATGAAACCAAATGGCCGGTATTCCAGTGGTACATCATTGGAAAAACATTTCTATTTTCTGACCTTGAGCCACCTGAGCAAGCGGTACACCAAAACAAAGAGTACAATGACCAAGATGGTGTTGAAAATGGCAAACAGAATAGTCCATCCATCCAGCTCAAGAAATGTCCGCATTGTTTTCCCGCCTTTCCATGTCTGTAATATCTGTTCGTCCGATACTATTATAATAATATATCTCCCCGCCAAAGGCAAGCAAAACTGAAGCGGGGGAATGGATTTTCATCCATTCCCCCGCTGTATCAGGAAGCAAATTGTAGAGGTGTCTTATTTCGAAAGTCTTGCGTCAAGAGCGTCGAGCTCTTCTTTGATCTTAGCCGGGAGTTTGTCGCCGAACTGTTTGTAGAACTCACGCAGCTCTTTCACTTCGTCCTTCCAAAGATCGGTATCCAGCTCAAGCAGAGAAGCAACATCTTCCGTTGTAAACTGTTTCCCCTCATATACAAGACCGTCAACATTGATATCTTCCGGCTTCGGCTCATAACCGATCGCAGTCTCAACAGCATCAACCGTGCCCTCGCAGCGTTTGATGATCCAGTCAAGAACACGCATATTGTCGCCAAATCCTGGCCAGAGGAAGTTGCCCTCATCGTCCGTCTTGAACCAGTTGACATTGAAGATCTTCGGTGCCTTGTCTCCCAGGGTCTCGCCCATGTCGAGCCAGTGCTGCCAGTAATCGCCCATGTTGTAACCGCAGAACGGTTTCATCGCCATTGGATCATGACGCAGTACGCCGACAGCGCCCGTTGCAGCTGCTGTAGTCTCAGAGGAAACAGCAGAACCAATGAAGGTACCGTGTGCCCAGTCAAAGCTCTGGTAAACCAGCGGAGTGGTCTTAGCACGGCGGCCGCCAAAAATAATTGCAGAAATTGGCACGCCTTCCGGATTATTAAATTCCGGAGAAATGCACGGGCAGTTCTCAGCCGGTGCTGTAAATCTGGAGTTCGGATGGGCCAGATTTCCGCCCTCTGCGATATATTCCGGGCCATTGACTTTGGAGCCCTTCCATTCGGTAGCATCGGCCGGAGGATTCTTATCCAGCTTCTCCCACCAAACCGTGTTATCAGCGTTATTGAGCGCCACATTGGTGAAGATGGTATTTTTGCGGGTGCACGCCAAAGCGTTCGGGTTGGATTTCTCGTTGGTGCCCGGTGCGACGCCAAAGAAGCCGTTCTCCGGATTAATTGCATAGAGTCTGCCGTCTTTGCCCGGTTTCATCCACGCGATGTCGTCACCGACCGTGAATACCTTGTATCCATCTTTCAGATAGCCTTCCGGCGGAATCAGCATTGCCAGGTTGGTTTTACCGCAGGCAGACGGGAATGCAGCGCTGATGTAAACGGTCTCGCCGTTCGGTTTCTGTACGCCTAGGATGAGCATATGCTCAGCCATCCAGCCCTCGTTCTTACCCTGGAAAGAAGCGATACGCAGTGCGAAGCATTTCTTGCCGAGCAGAACATTGCCGCCGTAAGCGGAGTTAATGGACCAAATTGTATTTTCTTCCGGGAACTGTACAATGTAACGGTTTTCCGGATCAACATCTGCTTTGGAGTGCAGGCCGCGGACGAAGTCATTGGAGGTGTCGCCGAGGTTTTTGAAAGCCTGCTCGCCCATTCTGGTCATAATGTTCATGTTCAAAACGACATAGATGGAGTCTGTCAGCTCTACGCCGACCTTTGCAAGAGGAGAACCGATTGGTCCCATGGAATAGGGAATAACATACATGGTCCTGCCCTTCATGACGCCGTCGTACAACGGGATCAGTTTCGCCTTCATTTCTTTAGGATCCATCCAATTGTTTGTCGGGCCTGCATCCTCTTTATTTTTTGTGCAGATAAAGGTTCTGTCTTCTACACGTGCAACGTCATTCGGCAGAGTTCTGTGGTACAGACAACCCGGCAGTTTTTCCGGATTCAGCTTGTACATTTTGTCGCGGCTGCCTTCCGGAAGAGAAGTTACTTCTTCTGTCAGTGCATCCAACTGTTCTTTAGAACCATCGATCCAGACAACCTTGTCCGGTTTGGTGAGGGCAACCATTTCGTCTACCCAAGTGAGTACGTTTTTGTTGTTGGTCATCCTTTATGCTCCTTTCAGTCGGTTTTTTCTAAAACCGAGTGCACGCTGATATGTTTAGGAAAATCGAATTTTCCCACATATATCATTATACCCAGGAAATAGATAGGAGTCAACGGCAAAAAATAAGAATATTTCTCCATTTTTCGTAAAAATCAACGGTTCATTTAGGCAAAATGGCACTTTTCCATTTGATTGTGTGATTTATTTAACATTTCGACGATATCCTAGTATTTTACTCGAAATTTGAGCTGCAAAATGTTTCAAACTGTTCAGAAAGTTTTGTATTGCAAAATGTTGGAAAAACACGCCGTTCAGTCGGCAAATTCCTCCTTTAGCTTCTGCAAGACTTTCTCAAAGTCCGTAAAGTAGTCAGAGGGCAGCCCCTTCTCCTCGAACGGCTTATATCCTCCAAAGTAAAGCGTACAATCTCGCTTACTCTGCTCATCATAGACGCTCAGCCAGCCGGGCCGATCTGTAAACAGAGGATCATGGCAAGCGGACTCGATCAGCTTGGAGGCATCCTGTGCCAATTGCCCGAGATCATCCCCGGTGCGGTACACCAGAGTAAAAGCCCCCTCATAGTAATCTTCGCCATACTGGTATTCCCACGACATGCCAGACTCTTCATAACAGCGCAGATAATAGCTCGAGGCCACTTTATATTGAAAATCATCGATGCTTCCATATGGCCCATAGCTGTAAATACGCACTGCGATGTCTGGATATCCTTCGGGACGGTAGCGTCGGATGCCATCCGTCTGCCCGGGTACCTGAGTAAAGGTAATTCCATATTCCTGCTCGAGCAGATGAATTTCATGCTCCGCATCCCATTCAAATTGTTTCATAAAGACGCCGTACCGTGGTTCGTAGTAGGTGTATTGTGTTGCTTCCAAAAATTCACTGCGCCCGATTTCGATGTATCCGCAGTCCATACGTTTCTCCTGCGGCAGCCAGATACAAAAAGAGAGCAGCGCCGCGGCAGAAACAATTGCTGCAGCAATACAGTATAGGACGCGCAGCGAAAGTTTCAGCCATTTTCTTTTCCCAATGTGCCAGACAAGATACCCTCCGGTAATCACCGGTAAAAGATACAGGACTTCCGCAAACGGAACCACTACTATCGGCCGGTACTCCCACTGAAAATAATGCGCAATCTCATAACCTGACAAAAATACGCATAACAACAGCAGCCAGATTCCGAGCAGGGTGACAGTGGTCAAAAACAGGGTCCGCTTTTTATTTTTCTCCATCGGTAATCCTCCGTTTTTCGGGTTTGTTTTTCGCAGTATGCCGGTAATCTGCGACCTTACCTTAGTCCCTCATCACACAACAGAGCAGGGCCCAAAAGCCGCTTTGTTTTATTATATCGCCGCTGTCAAACCTGCAATCAAGTATAAAAAAACAGGCTCCCAATTGGGAGCCTGTTTTTATACATTTCGGGTAATCCGGGTCAGCGCCCTTGAGGGACACCCAGAAATGGGACAACAACCCGGCAATCAGCAGTTCGCCGCATAAAACAACCACCACGGGGACACTGGAAAATCCCCCCTGTCCGAATCATGGATGTCACACCCCGGACAGTCTGAGACAAAAGCAGGAGATATTCTGTTTCGGATTCTTCGGTTTTTGTTTTCCGTCCTGCCAGTGCTGTTATTGCTAATTCCCTATGTTCTGCTCAAACTTTCAGAGGAGAAGCATGACAAAGCCGTGGATTTACGGAGGGTCGGGCGGATTCTCGCGTTGGTTTTCGCGGCGCTGTATATCCTCTGCCCCCAATCCCGGCAGCAGAAATTTCCATCACAGATACTCTGCCGGGGTGTTCTTTACATCCAGCAATAGCTTGACGAGCAGCAGGGTAAGCGCCGCCGTACAGATGCCGTACACCGTAGCGTCCAGCCTTCCCTTCAAGATAAATACTACCGAGACCACCGCCGTCCACACTGCGGACAGGCCCAGCGAGAGAATGGAAAAACCCTTTCCCGATGGATGCCGGGAGGAAATCAGTGCATAGGAAACCAGATACAAAACTCCCAGTACCCCAAATAAAATTACTGAACTCGCCGCAAAGGTTCCCGCTCCGTTTCCGACAATCAGGTTGACTGCGCCGCAGGCACAACTCAACAGCATCGCGATTCCAATGACAAAAAGAAATGCACAGCGCTTTAGTTTCATACTGACACCTCCTGTTTTGAAAGGGCCAAAATTTCCCGTCTTTTCGTACTTTCATTATACCGCATTTTCTTGGTATTTTCAATTAGTGAACCCTTCTTTATGTAAAAGAGGCTTTCTTTTCCTGCTGTGACAAAAAAGGGATTCTACTTTCAAAAGAGATGGCAGGCAATTACCTGCCATCTCTTTTATCCACAACTACTTTCTTTTCTGGATTTCCATATTCGCGGAGGCATTGAGGTCAAGCCCCGCGGTATTTCCCGCAAGGTACTCGAAATACGCCTGTGCGCCAATCATCGCGGCGTTGTCCCCGCAGAGATCCAGCGGCGGGAGATACAGCTCAAACCCTCGCTGCTTACAGGCCTCCCCGAGCTTTGCCCGCAAAGCGGAATTCGCGCTCACCCCGCCGGCCACTACGATTTTTTTATGGTTCAAGTCCCCTGCCGCTTTCATCAGTGTATCGCAGAGGATGCCCGTAACCGTGTCCTGGAACGAAGCCGCAACGTCCGCCGTCACTAGGGCCGTCCCTTTCTGGGAGGCATTGTGAACCAGGTTGATGATCGAGGTCTTCAGCCCGGAAAAGCTGAAATCATAGGGAGAACTGAGTTTTGGGCGCGGGAAAACATAGGCGTGTGGATTTCCCTCCTTGGACACCCGGTCAAGATGGATACCGCCCGGATAATCGAATCCCAAGGTACGCGCCGCCTTGTCAAAGGTTTCGCCTGCCGCGTCATCACGGGTTCGCCCGATGACCGTGAAATCCGTGTAATCCCTGACCTCCAGGATATGGGTATGCCCCCCAGAGACGACAAGGCACAAAAATGGGGGTTCCAGTTTTTTGTGCGTAATGTAATTTGCGGCGATATGCCCTCTCAGATGGTTAACCGGGATCAGTGGTTTCCCCGCTGCAAAGGCAAGCCCCTTTGCAAAGTTGACGCCCACCAGCAGCGCCCCGATAAGTCCCGGCGCATAGGTGACTGCCACTGAGTCAATTTCATCCAGAGAAAGGCCGGCCTGCTCGAGGGCTTCCCTTGTCACGCCACAGATAGCTTCCGTGTGCCGGCGCGATGCAATTTCCGGCACCACGCCGCCGTATAATTTATGTTCTTCCACCTGGGACGCGACCACGGAGGAGAGCACGGTCCTGCCGTCCTCCACCACAGCTGCGGCCGTCTCGTCGCAGGATGATTCCAGACTTAAGATTTTCAAACGGATATCCTCCCTTTGTTACTCCTGATCGTTATTCCTTCCCGTGTTCCTGCTCATTGTGTCTGTAACAGACAGGTCATCAGCAGGGCATCCTCAAGCGGGTCGTGGTAATAGTTTCTCCGCTCCCCCACTTTAACAAAGCCGAAACTCTGATACAACGCGATAGCGGGCGCATTGGATTTACGCACCTCCAGCATTAGCGTGGAAAGCTCCCGCCTCTTTGCCACAGTAAACGCCTGTTCCAACAGCAATTTCCCGCAGCCGAGCCTCCGGAATGCCGGGTTTACCGCGACATTGGTGATTTCCCCCTCGTCGAGTACACAGCGCAGTGCAAGGTAGCCCGCAAGCTCCTCCTCCCGTCTGGCAGTGAAAAGCTCACTGAACGGGCTGTTAAGCTCCTCTGCAAATGCCTCTTTCGACCACGCGTCAGAAAAAATCTGCCGTTCCAGTAAAGCAACGGCATCCAATTCCCATGCCTGCATCGGGGCAATTATAAAACCACTCATACCCGGAACCCTCCGGTACGCGGGTAAAATCCCGGAAGCTCGACTGACCCGGCGAGCCCGGTGGCAAACGCCTTTTGCCGCATGAACTCATAGACCTCCGCATTCGTCGCCTGCACATACGGAATCACAAAAAGCGTCCCTACTCCGCACAGCATCGCACCGATCAGCCACCAGCCGAGGAAGGACAAATCCAGCACAAACAAATCCCATTTGTGCCCCCGGGTCATTGCGCGGCTTAAATCCAGTGCGCGATGATAGTCCATATCCGGGTTTTCCGCCATCAGGTAGGGCACCATCCGGTACTGGTAAGCTTTCACAATCCCGGGAACGATAAACAGCAGTGACCACAGTAAGACAAACAGGCCTCTGAAAAACAGCACTTTGACGATATTGAGATATCTCCCTGAAGAAAAGGAGGAAAACATCGAACCCAAATCACTACAGTAGTCCCGGCTGAGCATAAAATACCGGCTCACCCCAGCTTCTAACGGATTTATTAAAAACAGCGTCAGTCCAACTGAAAAGGCCAGGGCAAGCAGTCCTGCAAGGGCGAACTGGGACAAAAACCGGGAAAAATCAAAGAAACTATGCCCACTGTACCAGATGCGAAGCATATCATTATGTACTACGATTATTTTCCCAGTGATACTGGAAGTCCCAATTCCCGCAATAATCGTAAAAATGGCACACACGGCAAATGCCATCCAGTAATTTTGCTGAAGCACCTGCTTTGCGTTTTCTTTCAACATGATTCTCGACCACATAGCTCGGTTCTTCCTCCTCAAATACCCGGCATGACGTTTCCTCCGCACACCGGAAGATAGGCTCCCGTTATCGAAGCCGCAAAGTCGCTTGCCAAAAACAAAACTGCATTTGCCACATCCTGGTCAGTATTCTGTTTTTTCAGCGGCACCCTGGAGAGATACGCGTCCGAAGAGTGTTTCCCGCTCTCGCGGTACCGGTCGCTGTAAGTCTGTCCAGGCGCCACCTCGTTGACGGTCACGCCGAAAGGCCCGGCTTCCCTCGCAAGTACGCGAAAGATTCCGTCCATTCCGCGCTTGCCCGCCGCATAGGCGGACTGGCCCTCAAAACACTGCATCGCGCATTCGGAGTTGAGCCCGATGAAACGGCCCCGGCCCTTGCTCTGCATCGCCGGTAAAAATGCCTTCGCCATATTTACGTTATGTAACACACAGCTTTCAAATTGGCTAATATAATCCTCTGTACCCTGCTCGAGCAGCGGTTTCCAGTCATACTGGACGACCGCTCCGTTGACGACAATATCCGGGTTTCCAAGAGCTTTTTCAATTTCAAGCTGCATTGTGCTTACACTCTCGAGGGAAGAGACATCCGCCTGGAAAGCCGCGCTTTGCACGCCGAAGTCCTGAGCAATGGTACGGGACAGTTCCTCCGCACGCTCTTTTTCGTGAAAATAATGCACGGCGACGTCACACCCTGCTTTGGCGAGTGTTCTGCAAATGACCCGGCCAATCTGTCCGGCACCGCCGGTGACAACCGCAAGATCGCCGTCGAGTCGAATCTCTATCATGGCTGGCTCCTTTCCTTCAGGCAGGGGATTTGCCGCACCGCCCGCTCGATTTCATCCCGGCAGGCACGGTAGACCTCGATGCCCTGCCCATAGGGGTCGCTGATTCCGTTTCCTAGCACAAATACCCTTTCTGCAAGATGGGGCAATGCTGAGACAATTGCCTGCTTGTGTGAGGGGGAGAGCACCCAGATTTCATCCGCCTGCGCCGCGCTTTGCGGGGTCAGCAGCGTTGCGCGGTGGGCGCTGATGTCTTCCCCCGCCTCGCGCATCACCGCGATGGCATTCGGGCTCTCGGGGCCCCCCTCATAAGCCGCTAGCCCCGCACTCGAAGCGGAAATCTCTCTTTCCAGATGGTTTTCCCGGATGATTTTTTTGCAGAACGCCTCCGCCATCGGACTGCGGCAGGTGTTTCCCGTACAGACAAATAACAGGTGTCTCATCAAAATTCCTCCGTTCAGCTATGCCTTTGCGTCGTACCAGGTCGCCCCGCTGTGGATATCCACGACCAGCGGGACAAGGAGCTTCGCCGCGTGCTCCATCTCCTCGCCGAGTACGGCGCGCGCACGCTCCAAATCCTCCTCGCAGGCTTCGACAATCAGTTCGTCATGCACCTGCAAAATCAGGCGCGCTTTTAGTTTTTCTTCCTTCAGCCTGCGGTACACCCGCACCATCGCGACCTTGATGATATCCGCCGCGCTCCCCTGAATCGGGGTGTTCATCGCGACGCGCTTGCCGAACGCCTGCGTCACCTTGTTCTTGCTGGCAAGCTCGGGCAGGTAGCGGCGGCGGGCGTATATCGTCTGCACATAGCCGTGCTCTTTTCCATACTCGATGGTGTCCTCCATATACTGTTTGACGCCGGAAAAGACGGCGAGATAATTCTTGATATATTGGTCGGCCTCCCCGACGGATACGCCGATATCCTTGGACAGGGAAAACGCCCCGATGCCATAGACAATGCCGAAGTTGACAGCCTTTGCCCGGCTTCGCATGAGCGGAGGCAGGGTTTCCTCGGTATAGCCGAATACCTGGCAGGCCGTCCTGGTGTGGATATCTTCCCCGTTTTCAAAGGCGTGTATCATATTTTTATCCTGTGCGATATGGGCGAGCACCCGCAGTTCAATCTGAGAATAGTCGGCGTCGACCAGCCGCTTACCTTCGGCCGCTTTAAAAAAACGGCGCAGTTCCCTCCCAAGCTCAGTACGCACCGGGATATTCTGCAGATTCGGCTCCGACGAGCTGTTGCCCCCGGTCCTTTTCTGGTTTTGGTTGAAGCTTGTGTGGATTCTGCCGTCCGGCCCCGCCACCTTGATCAAACCCTCCACATAGGTGGATTTGAGCTTGACGAGCTTACGGTATTCCAAAATCCGATCGATAATCGGGTGCATCGGGCGAAGCTCCTCAAGCACCTCTGCGTTAGTGGAGTAGCCGCTCTTGGTCTTTTTGCGCGCGGGCAGCTGTAATTTTTCAAACAGAACCTGTGCGAGCTGTTTGGGGGAATTGATGTTAAACTCATATCCCGCATCCTTGTAGATTTCCGCCTGAAGCCGGTCGATATCCCCGTCCAGGCTTTCGCCGAAGGTACGCACGCCTTGAACATCGACCAGAAAACCGTTGTATTCCATGCTGGCGAGCACCTCGCATAGCGGCTGTTCGATGTCATGTAGCAGATCATGCTGCCCATTTTGCTCGATTTCCTCTTCCATCATCCGGCACAAGCGCAAAAACCCGGAAGCCAAGGAAAGCTCCTGAGCATAGGTCTGTCCTTCAAAGGAGGGCAGATGGATTTGATACTGCGCGCATAACCGCTGAAGCTCATACTGCGTGTTGCTGGGATTGAGGATATATGCCGCGAGGTTTGCGACAAAGGAAAACGGCGCAAACGCGATGCCCTGCTCCATGCAATAGCGGTAGATGGGCTTTGCATCGAACGCATAGGACTTTGTGCCCGTATGCTCCATAATCGTACCTATTATAGCCTTGTCCGGATGCTCGAGCACAAGCAGTTGCACATCACTGCACAAAATCAGATGGTCGCATGCAGTATTCGTCCCTGTGTATAATACGCCGTACTCCCCGGCATCCAAAAACTCACAGAGCTTTGCGGCGCTGGGGTTCACCGTCGCCGGAAGGGCAGGTTTTCGCGGTTCGGACTTTTCAGGCTCCGGCGGGGAGCCTTCCCCCTGCAAGGCATTCGGCAAAAGCTTATCGGTCAGTTTGAAGATTTCCAGTCTCGAGAGGGTGTCGCGTACCTTTGTAGCATCCGGTTCTCCCACGACATAGCCGGACAGATTGGTATCCACCGGCGCGTCGAGTACAATCGTGGCAAGGTATTTGCTCTGGTATGCGCAATCCTTTCCCGCTTCCAGCTTTGCCCGCACACCCTTTTTGATAAACGGGTCGTCAAGGTGCTCATAGACCCCATCTAATGAGGCAAACTGCTGAATCAGGGCGAGCGCCGTCTTTTCCCCGATGCCGGCGACACCCGGGATATTGTCGGAGGAATCCCCCATCAGCGCCTTGACGTCAATGAGTTGTTTCGGCTTGATTCCATAGACCTCCCGCACCTTATCCTCGTCATAGAGGATGGATTCGGATTTTCCAAACCGGGTGGAGGCATAGCGCACATGGACGTTTTTCCCCACAAGCTGGAAGCTGTCGCGGTCCCCGGTTGCAATCACGCACTCATCCCCGTTTTTCGTGCAGGCCGCGGAAAGAGTGCCGAGAATGTCGTCCGCCTCAAAGCCCTCGCACTCGACCAGGCGGTATCCCAAATCCCGCAGGATTTCTTTGAGTACCGGAACCTGTTGGCGCAGTTCTTCCGGCATGCCCCTTCTCGTCGCCTTGTAGGTGTCGTCCGCCTTGTGCCGGAACGTCGGCGCATGCAGATCGAACGCGATGGCGACCGCATCCGGCTGCACCTCCTCGTTCATTTTCAGCAGAATATTGAGAAACCCGTAAATCGCGTTGGTGTAGGTCCCGTCCTTGGTGGTAAGGACCTTGATTCCGTAAAACGCGCGGTTCATGATACTGTTTCCGTCGATTGCCAGCAGGCGCACTGTGTCGCGCTCCTTTCTCCTCGCGCACAGGGTTTTGAAAACCCGCGCGTATCTGTTCCATTTTATATTTCTTATTGTATCACAATGTGAAATTTGATAAAATAGGAAAATACGGATTTTCCGGGATAGCTTCGAAAACACTGTCTCAAAGTCCGCGGAATACGATTAGGATAACCCAAATCCGCCCCTGGATACCCAGAAAAAGGATGATAATTTTGAAAATTGGAAGCATAGAAATCCAGCGCACGGCTGCGCTGGCTCCGATGGCCGGCGTCACCGACCAGGCGTTTCGCGTCATTTGCAAGGAATTCGGCGCGGCCTATATGGTCACAGAAATGGCGAGCGCCAAGGCGATGACCATGGGGGACAAAAAAACGCCCCATCTGCTCGAGCTTGATTCCACCGAGCACCCGGTCGCCATCCAGCTGTTCGGAGAGGAACCGGAGGTGATGGCACAGGCCGCCCGGCTCGCCCTCCAATACTCGCCGGATATTCTAGATATCAACATGGGCTGTCCGGCTCCGAAAATCGCGTCGGGCGGTTCCGGCAGCGCACTGATGAAAACGCCGGAGCTTGCCGGGAAAATTGTCCGTGCCGTCAAGGACGCGGTAGACATCCCGGTGACGGTCAAATTCCGCAAGGGCTGGGACGACGAACATGTCAACGCCGTGGAATTCGCGTGTCTTCTCGAGGAAAACGGCGCGGATGCCCTGACGATCCATGGGCGCACCCGCAAGCAGATGTATGCGCCGCCGGTGGACGTCGATATCATCAGAAGGGTTAAGGAGGCCGTATCCATTCCGGTCATCGGCAACGGCGATGTGGACAGCGCAATAAGCGCGATGCAGATGTATGAGTACACCGGCTGCGATCTTGTCATGGTCGGCAGAGGGGCGCTCGGTCAGCCATGGCTCTTTTCCCAGATTCGTCAGTATCTCAAAGACGGCACGCTCCCCCCCGAACCGAATGTGGAGGAAAAAATGCAGATCATGCTCAAACAGATTGCCCTGACCTGTGAGCGCAAGGGAGAGTATATCGGCATGAAGGAATGCCGCAAGCATGCCTCTTGGTACATGAAGGGGATGCGCGGCGCGGCATTGCTGAGGGAAAAAAGCTCCCATCTCTCCACTTTCGAGGATGCAAAGCACCTGGCCGCCCTGGTACTGGAAAAAGCGATGGAACAGTAGGCAAAATCGTTTCACGTGGTCACAGTTTTCGACGGATAAGTACAAATTATGAACGTTCTGTTATATTTATGTCAAAACTTTGTTTCTCTCTTGCATACAGTTCGGAATAATTGTATACTGTAAGTAAGGGAAAAGAAAAAGCACTTTTCCCAGAATCTCGTCTTCATTTGTTATTAACCATAAAAGGAGTCGTCGGAATTGCCATCGTTCCGGCGGCTTTTTATTTTTATACCGGCTTTCAGCCGGAAGAAAAGACTTCCGGATCCATCTGTGGTATCCGGAAGTCTTCTTTGCGTATGATTATGTTAGGAGGAAGATTTATTCGTGTCCGCCCTCATGGATGGCGCTGAGCGCCTGACGGCAGGCCGCGATAAAAGTCTCATCTTTGGACTGCTCCATTTCATGGCTGATAAATGCGTAAGAATGGTTCTCTTTGATTTTCCCGAGCGCTTTCACCGCCGCAGTTTTGACTGTAATATCATGGTCACGGAGCATTCCAATCAGCGCATTATTGCTTTCGTCGGTTCCAATTTCGGCAAGGCCTTCGGCCGCCGCAACCCTCACCTGGGGATCCTCATTTTCGCAATATGGAAGAATTCCCTCATAGTGTTTATGCTCTGCGAGTTTTTTAATTTTACTGATTTTCATGTTTGTGAACATAAAGTAAGCCTCCAATTCCTTTTTCCTTGTAAAATATTATATTACTCCGGTACTATATAAATGTTAACGTGGTTTGAATCCATGAAAAATTATTTCCGGAAAATTTGGTGATTCCTCCAAAATAACCAGAAAATTCAACAGGTTTTTTTACAGCCTTGTTTTTCTACTTTTCGCCTGGTATCATGAGTATAAATATACCTTCATAGCACAAGGGGGGGTTTCATGGCCAAGCATGGGGAGAAAACAAAAGAAGCTATTTTTCAAACGGCTCTGACTCTTATTCAAAATCATGGATACGAAAAGACAACGCTTTTGGAAATTTGCAGGGCGACAGGCATTTCCAAAAACACCTTTTATTATTATTTTAATTCCAAAGATGATATTCTGGTCGAACTCTACCGGCGTTCCTCTGCGCTGTCAGTTGAACAGATGGCGAGTATTATGTCCGGGGAGGACTACTACGACCAGCTCTGGCAGATAGACCAGGCGTATATCTCCTTTTTAGAATCCGCCGGACACGCCATTACCCGCCATCTACTGGCGGTCAATCTGACCGGGAGCAAAGCAAAATTTGAAATTGAGCACCTTGGAAAAGAAATTACCACGTTGGAGCTCGGACTTATCCGCAAAGCGCAGCAGGAGAGGCAGATTCAAAACCTCTCCTCTCCGCAGGAGCTGTTGACCACAAAAAATGAAATCCTATACGGGGCAGTTATGCACTGGTGCATGTTGCAGCCGGATGAGGACGTCCTTACCCAGGTGAAAAAATGCTATGACATCCTGTTCTTACCCACATCGAAAGGAAGGAATTCTGCTTGAAGATTGTGATTTTAGACGGACAGGGCGGGCGTCTTGGTCGGATGCTCGTCGAACAGCTCAAAGAAAGCCTGCCGCAGGCTCAGATCACCGCCATCGGTACCAACAGCATTGCAACCGCCGCCATGCTCAAGGCCGGGGCAGACGCCGGGGCAACTGGGGAAAATCCTGCCCTTGTCGCCTGCCGGGATGCGGACCTCATCCTCGGTCCGCTCGGCATCGTAATTGCGGATTCCCTGCTCGGGGAAGTCACTCCTGCCATGGCAAGAGCAGTCGGACAGAGTCCCGCGCATAAACTGCTTATCCCCATCAATCGCTGTAACAACACAGTCGTCGGAGTGCAGGAGCTCTCCTACACAGACTATGTCCGTCTCAGTGTAGAGCAGGCAAAGGCGCTTTTCAAGGAGTAAAATAATTTTTCTGGTTTATAAAATACCTTTTCCAGGAGTTCATCCCGGCAATCCAGAACAGCCCCTTCTGTGCAGATGCTATTAGCCTGCACAGAAGGGGCTGTTCTATATTACTATATCTCAGACCCAGTCTTTTCATGCCGGTAGCCATAATCGAACTCTCTTCTAAGGCGAAAAAAGCATGGCAGCAACCCATTTTGAAGGACAAAGGCGAGGCAATCCATACAACTAAAGCCAGCAGGGCAAGTAAAAAAATAATCTGGTAACAGTGATTTTTATTGTAGGTGGTGTTGGATAGCAGTATACTATCTCTATATATAAAAAAAGTAAAGGAGAATAGACTATGCTAGAATACAAATACGATACTCAATTATTGATTGAGGGCAAAAACCTTGACGAAGATACAATTAATGAATACTTTACCAACAATTTTAGAGGAGATTGTTTATTAGCCGTTGGAGATGAAGAACTTATAAAAATACATTTTCACACGAAAGAGCCTTGGAAAGTGTTGGAGTATTGTGCATCTCTTGGAGAAATCTATGATATTGTAATTGAAGATATGAATCGACAATCCAGAGGTTTAAAAGGTTAAATTTCAACTTGATATTCTGTATCGCGCGAACTATCGTATTGCCGTGCAACCGACGAATCCGCCCATCTACCCTGTAGGAATCGGCTATAAAGACGAGCACAGTCTCCCAATTGCAAGCAAACGCTTTCCCGGATTTCTCGGTCTCCAATTACCCGAACCGCCTTAGCAGAGCCCTGCTCTTCCTATAAATAAGATAGATTGCTGATTGCTCTCTGTAATACCAAGCAGCCCGGTTTTAACAGCAGGTATCAAAAAAGTGGATGACCAGCCAAGGATACTTTCGCCATTTCTGAGTTAACGCCCCATTTGGTTTGTACGGCAAAACCGTCTGGGAATATCCGGACGGTTAAAAAATGTGTTAGAAAAAACAAGGAGGTGGAATTTTTCCGCCCCCTTCGCTTTTTAGCCCTGCAAAACGGCTATTTTACAGGGAGGACAGACTGTTTTAGCAGACAAAGGGCCTCAGCAGCCTCCTGCCGTTCCAAAAGCCCGGCGAGCTGCCGGCTTAAAGATTTTTTCTCCGCATCTTTGAGATGTCCGCCTGCAATTACGATCCCAAACTCCACAAGATTGCGTGCTGTGCGCTCCGGGTTTTTCCCGGGGTCTTTCAGCATCCGACGAGCCATCGCCTCGATAGCTGCGACGCGTATCTTTTCTTCCACTCGATTCATTGCCTCACCCTCATATTCTTATCATAAGTGATTGTGTCCGCTTCTCCCATAGACAAAGCCTGAAACTTGTCGTATTTTTGTACACCTGTCATGTTTTGTATGAAAACCATACAGTCGTCCAAAACTGTCTAATGACGAGCAGTCAACCACAGGATATACTGGGTACAGAACCTCAGAAGAGGGCAAAGAAAAGAAACCATCCACACATTCCATGGTAAGGAGATATGTTTTATGAGCAAAAAATGGTTCGGAAAAGTCATCGTTACCGGAGCGGCTGTAGGTGCTGCCCTTTACGCTGCGGATAAAGCAAAGAAAAAGAGCGAGGCCGAGGCAAAAAAGCTCGCCGACCTCGCAGTCAAAAACCGTTACTATGGGGACAAGCAAGTCTACTTTGTCGGCGGCGGACTCGCCTCCCTGGCAGGAGCAGCTTACCTCGTCCGAGATGCAAACTTTGACGGCAAAAACATCCACATTCTCGAAGGGATGCCGATTCTCGGCGGCAGCAATGACGGCGCCGGAGATAACACAAACGGCTTTGTCTGCCGCGGCGGGCGGATGCTTAACGAGGAGACCTATGAAAATTTTTGGGAGCTGTTTAAAAGCATTCCCTCTCTCGAGCAGCCGTCCCGCAGCGTGACCGAGGAAATTTTAAACTTTGACCACGCGCATCCTACCTGTGCAAAAGCCCGCCTGATTGACAAGGACGGCGTCATCCAGGATGTCCATTCGATGGGCTTTAACAACGAGGACCGCCTGGCTATGACAAAGCTCCTGCTCACTCCGGAGGAGAAGCTTGACAACATGACCATAGCCGACTGGTTCGAGCACACCCCGCACTTCTTTGAGACAAACTTCTGGTACATGTGGCAGACCACCTTTGCATTCCAGAAATGGAGCAGCTTGTTTGAGTTCCGCCGCTATATGAACCGGATGATTTTCGAGTTTTCCAGAATCGAAACGCTCGAAGGCGTCACCCGCACCCCATACAACCAGTATGAGAGCGTGATTTTGCCGCTCAAGGCATATTTGGAAAAGCATGGCGTGGATTTTTCCACCCGCAAGACAGTCACCGACCTCGATTTTAAAGACGACGATACCATCACGGTGACAAAAATTCATCTGGAGGATGGGGAGACCATCGATCTCAAGGAAGGCGACGTATGCATTATGACCAACGCCTGCATGACCGACAGCGCTACCCTCGGCGACTGGAGCACTCCCGCCCCGGTCCCAGAACAAAAACCGATTTCCGGTGAGCTGTGGGCCAAAGTCGCGGAGAAAAAGCCGGGGCTTGGCAACCCATACCCGTTCTTCGGCAACCCGCATGAGACAAACTGGGAGAGTTTCACCGTCACCTGCAAAGGGAATAAGCTGCTCAAGATGATTGAAAACTACAGCGGCAATATCCCGGGCTCAGGTGCACTGATGACCTTCAAAGACTCCTCCTGGCTGATGAGCATCGTCGTCGCGGCGCAGCCCCACTTCAAGGCGCAGCAGCCGGATACCACCATTTTCTGGGGCTATGGGCTGTATACCGACCATGTCGGGGACTATGTGAAAAAGCCGATGAAAGACTGCACGGGAGAAGAGATCCTTTATGAGCTCATCCACCAGCTTCACTGGGAAGAGCACTGGGAGGAAATCAAGGATACAGTCATAAACGTCATTCCTTGTTATATGCCGTATATCGACGCACAGTTCCAGCCTCGCGCCATGTCCGACCGCCCACAGGTAGTACCGGAGGGCAGTACGAACTTTGCCATGATAAGCCAGTTTGTCGAAATCCCGGAGGACATGGTCTTTACCGAGGAATACTCCGTGCGCGCGGCCCGCATTGCAATTTACACCCTGTTTGATATTCGTAAAGACATCTGTCCGGTTACACCGTATAACAAGGACCCTAAAGTCCTTCTCAAAGCGGCGCAGACGATGTACCGGTAATCCTTTTCGCTCATTCATTCCACTTCCAAAATAATTTAACAAAGCAGGGAGGGGACGGCTATTACCGTCCCCTCCCTGCTTTTATTTTACACGGTCCTGCAACAGCATGCAGGCATCCCGGTTTCTTACTGATGGTTCTCCTGCTCCATGGAATACAGGCGGTAGCCCAGCTTTTCCGAATCAAGCGCCAGGCTTTTTAAATGGTGCGCCACCTCCGCCGCCGGACGCTTCATCCCGGATTTCACCCAAGAAAGGACAACCCCACAGCAGCCGTAAGCGTAAAACTCCGCATAAAAAGAGCGATCCTGCTCTCCCACATTCCCGGACTCATCCAGCTTCTCGATGGCCTCGGTGAACAGGGTACGGGCAATTCCAAATAGGTAGTCCGTAAAGTTGTCCGCCTGGCTGCGGATCGTATTTTTGTAAAAGGAGGCGTCTTTCTGCATGTGCTCGAGCATCCGGCACAGTTGCCCATCCCAGTTGTCAAGCGTGATGTCTTCCACCAGCAGCTCAAAACACTCCCGGTAATAAATCCAGCCGAGCAGCTCGTATTTGTCCGCAAAATGATAATAAAAGGTCTGGCGGCCGAGCCCGCATGCCCCGGTAATATCTGCAATGCTGATTTTGTCGAAACCCTTCGTCCGGCACAACTTTTTGAAGCCCTCTGCAATGGCGAGCTTGGTAATATTGGAATCCGACACGTTCATATCCTCCCTGCCGAATTTTTATCTGCCGGCGGACACAGCGGGTATCCATTTTTCTGTGACGTCCGCCGTTTGTTTTTATTATAGCAGAAACCGGGACAGGAGAGGTGAAAAAACTGTGAAATCCCCTGTACAGAGAAGCCCCGCCGCCCTGCATGGATTCCACACAGAGCGGCGGGAGTATGTGCCGATTTTCAATCGCATTAGTCCATGGGAAACCACTGAACGAGCGCTCATATGTTTTGCGATTCCAATGTTTTTTATTCCATATTTGTATCTTTTTTCATTCCGTGTTAAAATACCACTAACAACGAAAAAGGAGAGAGAAATCTATGGTTGTTACACCAAAAATCAGAGGATTCATCTGCACGACCTCCCATCCGGCTGGATGCCGGGCGGCGGTCGAAGCCCAGATCGCATATACAAAATCCCAGCCGAAAACCGAGGGCCCTAAAAAAGTCCTGGTTCTCGGTGCGTCGATGGGATACGGACTTGCCTCCCGCATCGCCGCCACCTATTCGTGCGGCGCTTCCACGATTGGGGTCATCTTTGACAAGCCGGCAGACGGCAAGCGTACCGGTACTGCGGGCTGGTACAATACTGCAGCCTTTGAGGAAATCGCCCATAAAGACGGCTACTATGCCAAGACCATCAACGCAGACGCCTATTCCAACGAGACAAAACAACAGGTAATCAATCTGATTAAACAGGATTTTGGCAAGGTCGATATGGTTATCTACAGCCTTGCCGCCCCGCGCCGCACCACACCGGACGGTACGGTCTACACCTCCGTCCTCAAGACAACCGGGCAAGCCTATACCAACAAGACCATCGATTTAAAGACCCGTAAGATTTCCGAAATCACGATCGAACCTGCGACGGAGGAAGAAATCGAGCACACCGTTAAGGTCATGGGAGGGGAGGACTGGAAGGACTGGATTTTAGCCCTCAAGACGGCGGACGCCATTGAGAGCGAAGCTGTCACCGTGGCATACTCCTACATCGGGCCGGAACTGACCCATCCGATGTATTATGAAGGCTCCATCGGCCGTGCAAAGGAGCATCTGCTCAAAACTTCGAAGGAAATCACCGAGGAAATTCCAGGAGTCAGCGCCTACATCTCGGTCAACAAAGCACTGGTCACTCAGTCGAGTGCTGCCATCCCCATTGTCCCGCTGTATATTTCCATCCTCTACAAGGTGATGAAGGAGGCGGGTGTCCACGAGGGCTGTATTGAACAGATGTACCGACTGTTCCACCAAAAGCTGTACGGCGGCGAAGTCCTGGTGGATGAGGAAAAACGTATCCGTATGGATGATTTGGAAATGCAGCCGGACATCCAGAAGAAAGTGCTCGAACTCTGGAAGAAAATCAATGACGACAATCTTGAGGAATACTCCGACATCGACGGGTACTGGCAGGACTTCTATGAACTCTTCGGCTTCGGCTTGCCGAACGTGGACTATGGCGCGGACGTCAATCTCTCCGTTCCCATTGAAAGCCTCCAGGAAACAAAATGAACCCATGGCAGCAGCCATAAACAGGCTGCTGCCTTATTTTTTCCTTCCCTTTCATGGTTTTTCTGTTTTTCGATTGAATGACTCGCCGAAACATATAAAGACACCTACCTACATCTTCTAAAGAAAGATTTCTTTTAATCCGCGCAACTCCGTCGTATGCAACTGATTTAAATTGGGAATCCGTTCATTTTCGCAGTGATTCTTCATTGTATCTGTCATGTATATGTCCCCTTAATCCGATATTATAGTCTAGCATGCTGACTTGTTTTTTCCATGCTCGGAAAAGGGATATGATTCTTCCCGGTTGCCAAAGAATTCTTTTCTGTGCTATACTAAATTGTTAACAGGTAAATCGGGAAACCCATTTTTAACCCTTTTGAGGTGATAGATTTGTCAAACAGGCGTGACCACATTCGCAATTTTTGTATCATTGCGCATATCGACCATGGGAAGTCCACTCTTGCCGACCGGATTTTGGAAAAGACAAGCGCCGTCTCAGCCAGGGACATGGAGGAGCAGCTGCTCGACAACATGGACTTGGAGCGCGAGCGCGGCATAACCATCAAGGCGAGGGCCGTCACTCTGGATTATCGGGCAAAGGATGGGGAGACTTACACTTTCAACCTCATCGATACCCCGGGGCATGTGGACTTCAACTATGAGGTTTCCCGCTCTTTAGCGGCCTGTGAGGGCGCGCTCCTTGTCGTCGATGCCTCTCAGGGAATTGAGGCGCAGACACTCGCCAACACCTATCTTGCCATTGAGCATGATCTGGAGGTCCTCCCGGTCGTCAACAAAATCGATCTTCCCTCCGCAGACCCGGAGCGCGTCTGTCACGAAATTGAGGATGTCATCGGCATCCCGGCACTCGACGCGCCGCGTATCTCCGCTAAGGCGGGCACCAACATCGAAGAGGTACTTGAGCTCGTGGTGCGGGGCATCCCCGCCCCAAAGGGAGAAGAGACCGCACCGCTCAAGGCGTTGATTTTCGACTCTTACTATGACAGCTACAAGGGCGTTATCGTCTATCTGCGCGTGTTTGGAGGCACCGTGCGGGCAGGTTCCCATATCAAGATGTTCGCGACCGGTGCGCAGTTTGATGTGGTCGAAGTCGGCATCATGCGTGCCGACCGGCATGAGCCCTGCGACTGCCTGAAGGCAGGCGACGTTGGCTATATCACTGCGAGCATCAAAAACGTCAAGGATACTCTGGTCGGCGATACCGTCATGGATGTGGACAACCCCGCAGATGAAGCCCTGCCGGGCTTCCGCGCCGTCCATCCAATGGTCTTCTCCGGCATCTATCCCGCGGACGGGGCGAAATACCCGGATTTGCGCGACGCACTCGAAAAGCTGCAGCTAAACGACGCATCCCTGACCTTTGAACCGGAAACCTCCAAGGCGCTTGGCTTTGGCTTCCGCTGCGGCTTCCTCGGGCTTTTGCACATGGAGATCATCCAGGAGCGGTTGGAGCGGGAATTCAACCTTGACCTCATTACAACAGCTCCCTCGGTTATCTACAAACTCAAGATGACGGATGGGGAGGAAATTTATATCGACAACCCGACCAACTACCCCGACCCCTCGCTGATTGCCGAGGCCTATGAACCGATGGTGGAGACGCATATCTATAGCCCATCCGACTATGTCGGGAGCATCATGGATCTGGCGCAGGAGCGGCGCGGCGTGTTTAAGGACATGAAATACCTGGATGAATCCCGGGTGGATCTGCACTACGAGCTGCCGCTCAATGAAATCGTGTACGATTTCTTTGACGCGCTCAAATCCCGTACTCGCGGCTATGCTTCCTATGACTATGAAATGAAGGGATATGCTCCCTCCAAGCTCGTCAAGCTGGATATCCTGCTCAACGGCGATGTGGTCGACGCGCTTTCCTTTATTGTCCACACGGACAAGGCGTATGCGAGAGCCCGTAAAATTGTGGAAAAGCTCAAGGAGAATATCCCCCGTCAGCTCTTTGAGGTCCCGATTCAAGCGGCGGTCGGTGGAAAAATCATTGCGCGGGAGACTGTCAAGGCCATGCGCAAGGACGTGCTTGCCAAATGCTACGGCGGCGACATCACCCGTAAGAAAAAGCTTTTGGAAAAGCAAAAGGAAGGCAAAAAAAGGATGCGCCAGCTCGGCAGTATCGAAGTACCGCAGGAGGCGTTTATGGCCGTCCTCAAGCTGGACGAATAAAGCGAAACAGCCCGTCTATTTACGGCAGCCAGAATCCTCCGGCTGCCGCCTTTCAATCGTTACGTACACTTTGACTCTTCAGCTTTTGTTCCTGACGGCACAGGTAGTGGAGCAGGACGGAATCTTTCCTCTTCTCCTCCTCTTGTAAGGAGCACAACCAAATTCAATTCTGCTGAGAGAACACATAAATTTCCATTTATGAAAAGGAGAACCAGATGACCGGAATCTATATCCACATCCCGTTTTGCCTCTCCAAATGCGCTTACTGTGACTTTTACTCCGTCACGCCGGATGATACCGGGATGGATCGCTATATGCAGGCGCTGCTCTGCGAAATTAGCCGGATGATACCGGCGGGAGAACTGGTCGATTCCATCTACTTCGGCGGAGGGACCCCCACTGTGTTTGGGGCAAAACGACTGTGTACGGTTTTGGATGCCATCTCAAAGCGGGCCAATGTCAGTGTGGACTGTGAGATTTCCATGGAGGCAAACCCCTCCACCTCTTTGTTAGGACTTCTGACTGACTGCAAAGCCGGAGGTTTCAATCGGATCTCCTTCGGCGTACAGTCCGCTGTGGAGGAGGAGCTGCAATTCCTCACCCGTCGGCACGACGTAAAAACCGCAGTGCAAGCCATCGGGCATGCGGCGCAGGCAGGTTTTTCAAATATCTCCGCAGATTTGATGCTGGGGATCCCCAAACAGACTCCGGAGAGTGCAGTATTTTCCGCCCGGTTCCTATCCTCCCTTGGTGTCACCCACCTCTCCGCCTATCTGCTTAAACTGGAGGAGGGTACGCCGATGTACGCCATGCGGGACAGCGATTTGCTCCCAAACGAGGATCGGATGTGCGATATCTATGAGACGGTCTGTAATACTCTGGAGCAATGTGGCCTGAAACAATATGAAATTTCCAATTTTGCAAGGCCGGGTTTTGCCTGCCAGCATAATCTGAAATACTGGGAGCTTAAGCCCTATCTTGGTATCGGGCCGGCGGCGCACTCCTATTATGAGGGCAGGCGCTTTTATTACCCGCGCAGCGTAGAGGACTTTATCTGCCACGCTCTTACCGGGAAGGACGGCACCCTGCTCGAGGAAGAACAAGGCGGGGATGCGGAGGAATTTCTTATGCTCCGGCTGCGCCTGAAAAGCGGGCTGAATCTGGGAGAATTCTGTGAGCGGTATTCCCTTTCCCTGTCCCCGCTCACGCAGAGGGCGAAACAGCTCATACAAAGCGGACTGGCAAAACTTCGAGAGGGGTATCTTAGCCTGACGACAAAGGGGTTCCTCGTTTCCAACGCCGTCATCGGTTTTATGCTGGATGCTTTGGAAGAATGACAAAACGGGTTTCCGTTTGGCTGAAGTGACCCCAAAATTGTTCAAGCAACTGAAAGGGCTTGTTGTCTGTGAATCGCAGACGGCAAGCCCTTTCGATTTGCCTTGATGTGACGGTTGTTGTAGTAATCGAGATATTCAATGAGTTCCTGTTTGAAGTGCTCCAT
>UQSL01000010.1 GCA_900543705.1 uncultured Oscillospiraceae bacterium | reverse complement strand
TAAAGGGCTTTGCCCGTCTGTGCAGAACCACCGGCTACGCCGGTGGGTATCTATTTGACATAGGGGCTTGCTCTTTCTTTCTGTATCACTGCTTTTTTGCTTTCGAATCTTACAAAATGTACTTGTACATTTTGAAAAAAAACTGTAAAATTATTTTGTGATTATACTTTGACATTTATGACAGGAATGATATAATACAAATACTGGTCATTTGATTCACATAATTATTTTGAAATAACTTGAGAATACTATATATTGTACGGCGAGAAAACGAATAGGATTACATAATTTTTCCTATTACAATTATGAAAAAAGAATACGCCTGTAAAGGAGAGTTCAGCCTTGGAGAAGTATATTGTTCACGGTGGGGCGCGTTTGACAGGAGAAGTCACAGTCAGCGGTGCAAAAAATGCTGTTGTTGCGATTTTGCCTGCCACATTGCTTGTGCAGGATACCTGCATTATAGAAAATGTTCCGAATATCAGTGATGTCACAACCCTTTTGCAGACCCTTGAATGCCTTGGCGCCAAGGTGCGCATGGTTGATAAATCGACGGTGATGATTGACACCAGACATGTCACAAAGTCCGTTGTGCCCTATGAGCTGGCGCGCCAACTGCGGGCTTCCAGCTATTTTTTAGGTGCACTGCTCGGACGTTTCAATCAGGCATGTGTTTCCATGCCGGGCGGCTGTGATTTAGGCGTACGCCCAATTGACCAGCATCTCAAGGGCTTTGAAGCGCTGGGCGCCATTATCTCGCTGGAAAAGGGCGGTATGATTGACGCGCATGCCGACTTGCTTGTCGGCAGCCAGATTTATCTGGACATGGCATCTGTTGGAGCCACCATCAACATTATGCTTGCAGGGGTGAAGGCGAAGGGACTCACGGTGATCGAAAATGCGGCGAAGGAGCCGCATGTCGTGGACTTGGCAAACTTCCTCAACTCCATGGGCGCGGATATCCGGGGCGCCGGTACCGACGTCATCAAAATCCACGGGGTGGATTCTCTCAAAGGCACGACATACTCCATTATCCCCGACCAGATTGAAGCCGGCACCTTCATGGTTGCCGCAGCCGCAACGAAGGGCGATGTTTTGATTAAAAACGTCATTCCCAAGCACTTGGAATCCATCACGGCAAAGCTTGTCAAGATGGGGGTTGATGTGGAGGAATATGATGATTCCATCCGGGTGTCCCGTGTGGGAACACTGATGAAAACCAATATCAAAACCATGCCGCATCCCGGCTTCCCGACGGATATGCAGCCGCAGATTGCCGTTCTGCTCTGTTTGGCGGAGGGCACAAGCATTGTAACGGAGAGCGTGTGGGACAACCGCTTCCGCTATGTTGACCAGCTGCGCCGCATGGGGGCGAATATTTCAGTGGACGGCAAGGTGGCTGTTATCGAAGGCATTGAAGGCGGATTTACCGCTGCTCCGGTCAAGGCGACTGATTTGCGTGCGGGCGCCGCACTGATCATTGCGGCACTGACTGCAACCGGCGTGACGGAAATTGAGGATATCTACCATATCCAGCGCGGATATGAAAATATCTGTGAAAAACTGAAATCTCTTGGCGCGGATATCCGCGAAATCGATATTCCGGACAACCTGCACATCGCTCAGGCGCTGTAAGCGGGAACCCGGCGGTGAAGCTGTGCATGCGGTTGCGCGATGCACAGTTTTTTTCTGAAAGGAGGGAAAAATGTGGCGCGTTTTTGCCCGCTGTTCAGCGGAAGCTCAGGCAACAGTGCGTTCGTCGGTAATTCGAATGAAGGCCTGCTTGTAGACGCCGGAGTCAGTAGCAAACGGATTTTAGATGCGCTTGCAGCCAGGGAGATTGAACTGGATACTATCCGGGGCATCCTGATCACCCACGAGCATTCCGACCATATTAAGGGCCTGAAAGTGCTGACGAAACGGCTGAACGTTCCAGTCTATTCTTCCGCCCTTGTGTTAAATTATCTTGCGGAAAACGGCTGTGTGGCTCCGGGTTGTGAATTGCGTGAATTCGCCCCGGTTAATGAGATAGCCGGAATGCAGGTGACGCCGTTTCATACCCCGCACGACTCCATTGACAGTATGGGCTTTCGGATTGAAACGGCGGATTCCCGTGTGATTTCCATTGCAACCGACCTCGGCGTGGTCACCGAGGAGGTGCACGAACATATTTTGGGCGCACACCTTGTCATGATCGAATCGAATTACGATAAGCGGATGCTCGAATGCGGTACATATCCCTATTTCTTAAAACAACGCATCAAGAGCAGCCATGGACATCTCTCCAACGACGACTGTGCCGGCCAGGTTTCTGAACTTGTCCAGTCGGGGACGACGCGGATTTTCCTCGCGCATTTGAGCCGGGAGAACAACCTGCCTCAGCTCGCGCTGGAGCACACCAAATGTTCACTGGATGCGGCGGGCGCGAGGGAGGACTTCGACTATCTGCTCCAGGTCGCCCCACGGGAGATGCCGGCAGAACTCATGATTTTTTAACAGGAGATTGTCATGCTGACTCTACAGTTTATCTGCATTGGTTCCCTCAAAGAAAAATACTGGAGAGAGGCCTGCGCCGAGTACGAAAAACGGCTGAGGCCTTTTTGCCGCCCACAGATTCTCGAGCTGCCGGAGGAACGGCTCCCGGAGCATGCAGGGGAGGCGGAGATTGCCGCAGCTGTCGAAGCAGAGGGAAAACGAATCTTGTCAAAGGCGGCGGAGCGAAGCTATTTCATCCCGCTGTGTATAGAGGGGAAACAGATGGACTCTCCCGCCCTGTCCCGGCTGTTCGAGGAGATTGCACTCCACGGGTACAGCACCATCTCCCTGGTAATCGGCGGCTCCTATGGGCTGTCGGACACGGTCAAGCAGGCGGGGAGAACTTGCTTGTCCATGTCTAAGATGACCTTTCCTCACCAGCTGGCGAGGGTTATGCTACTCGAACAGGTATATCGGGCCTTTATGATTTCCTCTCATGCAAAATATCATAAATAGGAGCTTCCCCGGCACGCATTTTAGACTGCGCGCCGGGTTTTGATTTACAAATGCCGGTTAGTTTGCTATAGTTAGTACAGCAAAAACGACAGGAAACGACCTGTTTTTTTGATTGGGGGTATCCTCTTGACAATCTTTTTATGGCTTTTAATCATTCTCACCGTCTTGCTTGTGGTCGGGTATGTGTTTGCAGCCAGAAAGTGGAAAGATCGGAAGAAACTATTCAACCGGCGCACGCATATCATTGTGGGTGCAGCAGCCCTGCTCGTCATCGTAAGCTCCCTGTTTGGGATCAAGACCATCCGGGATACGGTTTCAAGCAGTAATACCGATACCTATCTCGCCCTGCTCGCTTTAGAGGAGACGAGGGAGGACGTTGCGGTGCCCCATCTCTATGAGGCGCTTGGAAAGGGCGGCTATACCTTTCAGAATACCTGTGTCTCCGCGATGCTTAGTATTCTCAAGGGGGATACTGCACAGGCGACGCAGTACCTGGATGTGGTGGAGTTTGAGAAAAAGCAGTCCAAACAAAACCAGCAGGTCATCAAGGAAATCCGTTCGCTGGTGGAAAATTATTCATCCAACCCGGAAAAATACCGGTCGGATTTTAAGAACGCCGCCACGCAGGCACGCAAGACGTTGGAGATTACCGCAAAAGACGCCCAGCGCTGCGAAGAGTATTATGAGATCGAGCGGGACGTCTTTGCCGAGGTCTATCCGACCGAGGGAGTTGAGCCGAGCGGGGACAATATCAGCGAGAAAATCGGTTCGTATCAGGCGAGCTACCCGAATGACAAGAATATCATGGGGCTGAAAATCGGGTACAACTACTTTTTAGGGAACCAGGATTACGCCTCTAAGCTCGCCACTGAGCTGGTCGAAGGGGAGGACAGCCTGGCAAACCGGGTACTGTATACGGAATTGATAGCACAAAACCTCTACGCAAACCACGGCAATACCGCCAAGATTGACCAGGAGGACGACGAGGCTTACGGCTACTATGTCAAGTCGCGCCAGTATGGACAAAAAGCGGAGGAGACAAAGACCGCCCTGGCAGCGGAAACGTCTGAGAAAAAGAAAGAAAAGCTGAATAAGACGCTCGAACAACAGCTTGCGAAAGAACAGGAGTACTATGACAAAGCGGTCTATGTCTCCGGCTACCGGGCGGTAAACTATCTGGAGGTCAAACAGGGATGGTTCGGGGATTCCTCCGGGTTGTGCGACCTGGCTCGAGCAAAGCTCTACTTTGCGATGGGGCAGGAAGAGAAGGCGGAGGAATTCCTAATGCGCGTCATCGATGCAAACGGGCATTTGAAGCTCGATTCCCCGCTCAAACAGACGTCTACCGCGCTGTATGCTCTCAAAAAGACAGTGGCAGAAGGTGGCAGCGTGGACAAGCAGGAGCTTAGCGACCTCAGCCGGCTGCTCGTCATGCAGGGGGACATGTCCTCCATGCCGATGGGTTCCGGCAGTCTCGGCGGAGCGTTTGCGGAATTCATCGCACAGTGTATCAGGGACACCGAACAGGAAGGGGGAGCGTCAAGTGAATCCTAACGAAAAGAAGGAAACTCATGCCGTACCAGGCTCTGCAAAACACATTCGTGTTTCGTCGATTGTAAAGCTTGCCCTAGCCCTGCTGACAATCGCATTGTGTGTCTATTCCGTCATGGCGCTTGCCGGAGTCAATGGGCTTGAGATTTTTACCGTACACAGCACGCTCGGGCGTATTTACGTGAGAACCTACCGTTATGCCTGTCTGCTGAGCGGCATCAGCCTGCTTGCCTGGATTTTCTGGGCTGTTGTATTGCGTGGGCGGCGGGCCCGTGTGAACAAGCCGAAAAAGGCACCGGAAAATTCGTGAATTTTCTATGAATCGGCACAAAAGCCCTCGGATATCTGCTATACTGGATAGGAACTCTGCGCATGAAAAGCGGAGAGGTTTCATTCTTTCGTAAGAGAAACTGTGATGAGCGGCATCCAATTGGGGAAACCGGCGCGCCGGCGCAATCTGCAGCCGATGGCACTGCTGTTTCACATGCTGCGGTAAAAGAGAGGTACATTGTGAAAAAATCCAGAATCATCGCGTATTTGATTGCGTTTGTCGTCTTTTTGGGCTATGTCTTTTTCGAGGCGCCAAACCTGAACCCCCTGTATCCGGAGGGGGCGATTTTGTGGTGCGTAGTCATCACTGTCTGTATTGCCATCTGGCTCGTGACAAGAGGGTCCTTGTTCCATTTCGTCGTGGGTGCAAACGGGCAGCGGGAACTGAGTTTTGACAATACGAAAAAACTGTCCAAGGCTGTCAAACTGGGAGTCCTGATTCCGTGGGGAATCGTCATCCTTGTCTTTATCGGCTCTTCCGTGCTGTTCCAATTTAATGCTTACCGTAACCAGCTGACCGAACCGCAGGAGCGTACCTTTGACACAGACGTACAGGTGGTGGATGTCAACAATGTTCCGGTCGTGGATAAAGACCTGGCGGAAAAGCTGGCTGACAAAAAGCTCGGCGAAAAGACTTCTCTCGGCAGCCAGGTGGAGACCGGAGAACCGGTCATCCAGCAGGTAAATGGAAAGCTGATGTGGGTCGTACCGCTTGAGCACTCCGGCTTTTTCAAATGGTTCGCAAATCTAAACGGAACGCCCGGTTATATCACGGTATCCGCGAATAACATGCAGGACGTCCAGTATGTAGACGGGAAGAATATCAAAATCCAACCGAGAGCCTATTTGTTGCAAAATTTAAACCGATACGCCAGACTCAACGCCGGCCTATTCACCGGTATGACGGATTATTCCTTTGAAATCGATGACGAGGGTACACCATACTGGGTTATCTCCACTTATAAAAATACCCGGGGATTTTCGCTGCCAGAGGCGACGGGCGCTATTATCGTCAATGCGACGACCGGGGAGACCCACCGCTATACTATCGACAACATTCCCTCTTGGGTGGACCGTATTCAGCCGGAAGAGTTCGTCATGACACAGATTAACAACCGCGGCGAGTACATCAATGGCATTCTCAACTTCTCCAACAAAGATAAATTCCGGACTTCTCCGGGGGATGCCGTGATCTATAATAACGGCAGATGCTATCTCTACACCGGTCTTACCAGTGTCGGCAAGGATGACAGTATTATCAGCTTCATGATGGTCGACATGATTACCAAAGAGGTCTTCAACTACAAGGTTGCGGGCGCGACAGAAAATGCGGCGCGCGCTTCGGCGGAAGGCAAGGTGCAAAACCTCAAGTACAAGGCAACCTTCCCACTGATTTTGAATATCGAGGAGCGGCCTACTTATTTCATGACGCTTAAGGATGCGGAGGGGCTTGTCAAGCAGTATGCCTATGTTTCACTCGAGGATTACTCGGTTGTCGGAACCGGCGAGACCATGAACGCGGCACTCGAAAATTACCGGTCAAACCTCATGCATGCGGATAAACTCGGCGTGCCGGCGGAGGATCTGCTGGAAGAAAAAGAGGAAATGACCGGAACCGTTCTGCGCATTGCCAGCGAGTTGACCGATAAGGATACGGTCTACAAGATTATCCTGAAGGAACAGCCGGATAAAATCTATCGTGTTTCCTATCTTGTTAGTGACGAGCTGGCTTTGACTATAGAAGGGGATCGCGTCACCCTGACCTATACAGGAACGGATGACTCCATTATTACGGCGAGCGGGTTTGACAACCTCGAGTTTACACAATAAAAGTCAGAAAAGGTAAAATGAACATGCTCCGCACCGCATTTTCTGCGGCGCGGAGTTTTTTTTCGCCAAAAGGGGATTTTTTGCACCGAAAATGGATATTTTGTAACCAGCCCTTTAATTTTGGATGAAAACTCTATTATTTTTGAAAAAAATTCGAAAAAGGGCTTGATTTTTCCAAAATAATTATTACAATATAATTAGCACTCAAGAAAAGAGAGTGCTAATAATGTGAATTTTTTATATCATACAAGGTCTAAGGAGGAAACCATCATGACAATCAAACCCTTGCTTGACAGAGTGGTAACAAAAATGGTTGAAGCAGAGGAGACGACCAAGAGCGGCATCATCCTTGCCAATTCCGCAAAAGAGAAACCCCAGATTGCTGAGGTCATCGCAGTGGGGCCGGGCGGATTGGTCGACGGCAATCAAGTGGACATGTATCTGAAACCGGGCGACAAGGTCATTGCCAGCAAGTACGCAGGAACCGAAGTCAAGGTTGACGACGAGGAATATGTCATTCTCCGCCAGTCCGATGTCCTTGCAATTGTAGAATAATCTGTAAATACTATTTTGATTTGGGAGGCTGTTTACCATGGCTAAAGAAATTCTGTACGGGGAAGACGCCCGTAAAGCCCTTCAGAAAGGGCTTGACCAGCTCGCAGACACTGTAAAGATCACCCTTGGACCGAAAGGCCGCAACGTTGTTCTGGATAAGAAATTCGGCGCTCCGCTCATCACGAATGACGGCGTGACCATCGCAAAAGACATTGAGCTTGACGATGCGTTCGAGAACATGGGCGCACAGCTTGTCAAGGAAGTCGCCACAAAAACCAACGATGCTGCTGGTGACGGAACTACGACCGCGACCGTTTTGGCTCAGGCACTCGTCAGAGAGGGCATGAAAAATGTTGCGGCAGGCGCAAACCCCATGGTTATCAAAAAAGGTATCCAGAAAGCAGTTGACGCGGCGGTGGAGTCCATTATTGCAAATTCCAAGAAAGTTGGCAGCGCGGATGATATCGCGAGAGTCGCCACCGTTTCCTCCGGCGACGAAAATATTGGTAAGCTGATTGCCGACGCAATGGAAAAAGTCTCCGCGGACGGCGTCATCACCATTGAGGAGTCCAAAACCGCCGATACCTATATCGAGGTAGTCGAGGGTATGCAGTTTGACCGCGGTTATGTGTCCCCGTACATGGTAACGGATACCGATAAGATGGAAGCAGTGATGGACGACGCTTACCTCCTGATTACCGATAAGAAGATAAGCTCCATCCAGGATCTGCTCCCGCTGCTCGAGCAAATTGTCCAGGGCGGAAAGAAGCTCGTCATCATCTGTGAGGACCTCGAAGGTGAAGCTCTCACCACGATCCTTCTCAACAAACTGCGCGGCACCTTCAACTGCGTGGCAGTCAAAGCCCCGGGCTTTGGCGACAGAAGAAAAGAGATGCTCCAGGATATCGCAATCCTGACCGGCGGCACCGTCATCTGTGACGACCTTGGCCTCGAGCTCAAGGAGACCACGATTGATCAGCTCGGCCGTGCAGGCAGCGTCCGTGTGGAAAAAGAGAACACGATCATCGTACACGGCGCAGGCGATCCGGACGCCATCAAGTCCAGAATTTCACAAATTAAATCCCAGATTGAAACCGCTACCTCTGACTTTGACAGAGAGAAACTTCAGGAAAGACTGGCGAAACTCTCCGGCGGCGTTGCTGTCCTGAGAGTCGGCGCGGCTACCGAAGTTGAGATGAAAGAGAAAAAGCTGAGAATTGAAGATGCACTCTCCGCAACGAAGGCCGCTGTGGAAGAGGGCGTTGTCTCCGGCGGCGGCGTCTCGCTCATCAACGCGACTGCCGCGGTGGAAAAAGTTATCCCGGCCTGCGAAGGCGATGAGAAGACCGGCGCGAAGATTGTCCTTAAGGCACTCGAAGAGCCGATGCGCCAGATCGCAACCAACGCAGGACTCGACGGCTCTGTCATCATTGACAAGATCCGCCGCTCCAGAAAATTCGGTTACGGCTTCGATGTTTACAACGAGACCTATACCGATATGTTTGAGGCCGGCATTATCGACCCCACCAAGGTCACCCGTTCTGCAATCCAGAACGCTGCTTCCGCTGCTGCAATGATTCTGACCACGGAATCTCTTGTCGCAGACAAGAAGGAAGAGAATCCGGCTCCGGTGGCTGCTCCTCAGGGCGGCGGCATGGGAATGTATTAATCCCATCCTAACAGGTATGATAACACCCGGGACGAATGATCGTCCCGGGTGTTTCACTGTTTAGGAGCCCTGTTTATGCCTTTTCAATTCGGTGAGGGAGTCTTAAGTTGTAAAGCTACGCTATGCGGTTCCATAGCATCCGGCTGTCAATTGCAGGCCAGTCTTCGTCCGTGAAGAAGCTAGTACTGTCCGCCGGCTTCGTGTAAAATTTACAATTTCGACTTGTAAAACATTTCAAACTAAGGTATCTGCACGAAAAAAACAAAATTTGCGGGCAATCAATTGAATTTTATCCGCCAATCCAGTAAAATAAAGTTGTGTCAATCACCAGATGAAAGGGGCTTTTGTCTTATGCTGATTGGAGCCGCGGGCGTTCTTGTAAGCTGTCCGTATCACACCGGTCTGTCCGGCGAGGGTCCATTTGCAGGCATTTTCACAAAAGCAGGATAATTTTATCAACAAAGGGCTTTGGGTTTACCATCGCCCTTTTCTGTTTTACTGAAAAATTCTGACTTATAGAAGGAGTATGATTTGGATGGAAAGCTGCAAAAAGGTAGCAATCATCATGGGCAGTGACAGCGACCTTCCGGTGGTCAAAGGTGCAATTACCACTTTAAAGGATTTGGGAATCCCAGTGGAGGTGCATGTGATGTCCGCTCACAGGACGCCGTCCCTTGCAAGCGATTTTGCCGCCAATGCGCGGGATGAGGGAGTCGGCGTCATGATTGCGGCTGCCGGAATGGCCGCACACCTTGCAGGTGTGATTGCCGCGCATACAACGCTTCCGGTTATCGGAATTCCGGTGAAATCCGGCGGACTCGGCGGACTCGACGCACTGCTTGCCACGGTGCAGATGCCCTCCGGTATTCCGGTTGCAACCGTCGCGGTCGACGGCGCCAAAAATGCGGCGTTTTTGGCGGCACAGATACTCGGTGTGGAAAACGCAGAGATTGCGGCCAAGCTGAGTGAGAAAAAGGCGGAAATGATGGAAGAAGTCATTCAAAAGGATAAAAAACTACAGGAAGAGGTAGAAAAAATATGAAGAAATTGGAGCAGCTGTACGAAGGCAAGGCAAAGAGAGTGTTCAAAACTGATGATCCGGAACTCTACATTGTGGATTACAAAGACGATGCCACCGCATTTAACGGCCAGAAAAAGGGCACCATTGAAAATAAGGGCATTGTCAACAACCGGGTTTCCAACTATCTGATGAAAAAGCTCGAGGAACAGGGAATCCCGACCCACTATGTCGAGGAGATCTCCGACCGGGAAACTATTGTCAAGAAAGTGGAGATTATTCCGCTGGAGGTCATTGTCCGCAACATCGCGGCAGGCTCCCTTTCGAAGCGTCTCGGCCTGCCGGAAGGCACCAAAATGGCAAAAACCGTTTTGGAATACTCGTACAAGGATGACGAGCTCGGCGACCCGATGATCAACGACTACCACATCTTTGCGATGAACATCGTTACCAAAGAGGAACTGGCTTTGATTGCGGACTATGCTTTGAAAATCAACGATTATCTCACGAAATTCTTTGCGGGCATCGGCATTGAGCTGGTTGATTTTAAAATCGAGTTTGGCAAGACCAGTGACGGTACCATTATCCTGGCGGATGAGATTTCCCCGGATACCTGCCGGTTCTGGGATGCAAAAACCCATGAGAAGCTCGATAAGGACCGTTTCCGCAGAGACATGGACAATGTCGATGAGGGCTACAAGGAAATCATGAAGAGACTGTTCGGCGGCTAAACCCGGACAGAGCAATAGTCAGGTGACAAGGGGCAAAGCGGATACTTTGCCCTTTACACATTCTTTCCCACAAACAAGACAGAGAGAAAAATACGGAGTTAACACAGGGAGAGGCAAGTAGTTGGAAAAGATAAGAGAAGAATGCGGAGTCTTCGGCAATTACGAAGGGAAAATTTCGGATGTTGCCCGTACCGTTTACTATGCGCTGTACGCATTGCAGCATAGGGGACAGGAAAGCTGCGGATCGCGGTGAGTGACGAGGGAGTGATTCACTCCCAAAAGGACATCGGGCTGGTGCCAGAGGTCTTTACAAATGAAACGCTTGGCAAAATCGGAACGCACCGGCTGTTTTACCGAGTGCTATCCCATCGCGCGGTCCCACAGAGAATTTCCAAAGATAATTTTGAAGATTCAAAGAAAAAACTAACGTTATTTTAACAGGGAGGTTTTACATTGGGTGGTTTATTTGGAGTCGTATCCAAGAAAGACTGTGTAATGGATTTGTTCTTCGGAACGGATTACCATTCCCATCTCGGCACGAGACGCGGCGGGCTTGCGGTGTACAATTCCATCGACGGGTTCAACCGTTCGATTCACAACATCGAAAATTCGCCGTTTCGCACCAAGTTTGAAAGCGATGTGACCCAAATGCAGGGAAACATGGGCATCGGCTGTATCAGCGATACCGAGTCGCAGCCGCTTATCATCCGATCGCATCTCGGCAACTATGCCATTACCACAGTCGGGCGCATCAATAATGCGGACGAGCTTATCAGCATGCTGTTTGACAGCGGCAATATCCACTTTTTGGAGATGAGCGGCGGGGATGTCAATGCAACGGAACTGGTCGCCGCGCTTATCAACCAGAAGAGCAGTCTGGTTGAGGGCATTCGCTACGCGCAGCAGTGTATTGAAGGCTCCATGACCATGATTGTGATGACCCCGCAGGGACTATATGCGGCCAGGGACTTTATGGGCAGAACCCCTCTTGTCATCGGCCACAAACAGGGCGCGTACTGCGCCGCCTTTGAATCCTTTTCCTATTTGAATCTGGGATATCATGAGGAACGCGAGATAGGCCCGGGTGAAATTGTGTTCATGACCGCAGACGGAATACGGACCGTTGCCGAACCCCAGCAGCAGATGAAAATCTGCACGTTTCTATGGACCTATTACGGCTACACTACCTCCGCTTACGAGAGTGTCAATGTAGAGATGATGCGCTATGAATGCGGCAAGCTCCTCGCGCGCAGGGACAAGGGCGTGGACGTGGACTTTGTGGCCGGTATTCCAGATTCCGGAACCGCGCATGCCATTGGATATGCGAATGAGTCGGGCATCCCGTTTGCACGTCCGTTTATTAAGTATACTCCGACCTGGCCGCGCAGCTTTATGCCGCAAAACCAGTCGGTGCGAAATCAGATCGCCCACATGAAGCTCATCCCCATCGACGCGTTAATCCGCGGTAAGAAACTACTGTTTATCGATGACTCCATTGTGCGCGGGACACAAACTAGGGAGACCGTTGAGTTCCTCTACTCCAGTGGGGCGAAAGAGGTCCATATCCGTTCCGCCTGCCCGCCGATTATGTTTGGGTGTAAATACCTTAATTTCTCCCGTTCCACTTCAAAGTATGACCTCATCACACGCAGGGTCATCGATGAAATCGAGGGCGGTAAGACGGACTATGATATTGAAAAGTACTGCCAGCGCGATACCCCGGAACACCAGGAGATGGTAAACCGGATTGCACACAAGCTCAACTTCACCTCCCTGAAATACCATGAGCTGGAGGATGTCATCGCCTCCATCGGTATTGAACCGTGTAAACTGTGCACCTACTGCTGGAATGGAAAAGAATAAAGCGGCCCCGGCCGTGACAGGACAAAAAGGAGAAAGAATATGAAAAGCTACAGCGACAGCTACAAAGCAGCGGGAGTGGATGTGACCGCCGGCTACAAAGCAGTGGAACTGATGAAAAACCATGTGCAGCGCACAAAGATTCCCGGAGTGCTCTCCGGAATCGGCGGTTTCGGAGGGCTCTTCGAGCTGGACATGGAGGGGTACAAACATCCGGTGCTCGTATCCGGCACGGACGGCGTCGGCACTAAGCTGAAACTTGCCATGATGCTTGACAAGCACGACACCATCGGTATCGACTGTGTGGCCATGTGCGTCAACGATATCATCTGTTCCGGAGCAAAGCCAATTGTATTCCTTGACTATATTGCCATCGGCAAAAACATCCCGGAAAAGGTCGCGGAGATTGTGGCTGGTGTTGCAGAAGGCTGTGTGCAGTCAAACTGCGCGCTTGTCGGCGGGGAGACAGCAGAGCATCCGGGGATGATGGAAGACGACGATTATGATCTGGCCGGCTTCAGTGTCGGTGTGGTGGAAAAAGGCCGGATCATTGACGGCAGCAAACTCAAGGCGGGCGACGCCATCATCGGGCTTGCTTCCAGCGGCGTGCATTCCAACGGCTTCTCCCTGGTGCGCAAGGTGTTTGATATCGAACATGCAGACCTGACTACTCCGCGTGCGGAGCTTGGCGAAAAAGGCCTTGGGGAGACCCTGCTCGCCCCGACAAAGATTTACGTCAAATCCATCCTATCCCTATATGAGCAGGTGGAAGTGAAGTCCCTGACCCATATCACAGGCGGCGGTTTCTATGAGAACGTCCCAAGAGGCCTTCCGGAAAACCTGATGGCCAAGATTGACAGGAATGCACTGAATGTCCTACCGATTTTTGATTTGATTCAGAAAACCGGCAATATTTCCGAGCATGATATGTTCAACACCTTTAATATGGGAACCGGTATGTGCGTCTTTGTCGCCAAGGAGGATGCCGACAAGGCAGTGGAAATCCTGCGTGCAAATGGGGAAGACGCGAACATCATCGGCGAGGTCGCGGAAGGTAACGGTGTGGAGATATGCTGAACATCGCAGTCCTTGTCTCGGGCGGAGGGACAAATTTACAGGCGCTCATTGATGCGGAGAACTCCGGTAAAATTAAAAACGGGAAAATCACCTGTGTCATCTCCTCTAGCCCGGACGCCTATGCGCTCGAGCGCGCAAAACAAAACGGCATTACCACAAAGGTGGTGCGCCGCAAGGACTATCCCGACCGAAAAGCCTACAGCGAGGCCATTGTGGAGGCTTTGCAGGAGGCCAGGGCGGACCTGGTGGTCTATGCCGGGTTTCTGGTTATTTTGGACGAAGTGGTGGCAAAGGCGTTCCCGAACAAGATGATGAACGTCCACCCGGCGCTGATTCCAAGCTTCTGCGGCAAGGGCTTTTATGGCCTGCATGTGCATGAGGCGGTCCTGGAAGCGGGCGTGAAACTGACCGGAGCCACCGTACATTTTGTCAATGAGGTGTGCGACGGCGGCCCCATTATCCTGCAAAAAGCGGTTGAAGTGCTCGATGACGATACACCGGAGACCCTGCAGCGCCGCGTGATGGAACAGGCGGAATGGGAGATACTGCCCGAAGCGGTTTCCCTGTTCTGCCAGGGGAAAATCACCGTGCATGGCAACAAGACAAAAATCAGCCGATAACTCTGACAGGGAGGAACTACCTATATGAAAGCGAAATGTCTGAAAAAAGAAGTACAGGGCAACACCTATCCCGGACGCGGCATTATCATCGGAAAGAGTGAAGACGGCGAGCACGCGGTGATCGCCTATTTCATTATGGGCCGCAGCGAGAACAGCCGCAACCGTGTCTTTGTGACGGATGGGGAAGGTATCCGTACCCAGGCGTTTGACCCTGCAAAAGTCGCAGATCCATCTCTGATCATTTACGCGCCGGTACGCGTGCTGGGCAACCAGACCATCGTGACCAACGGCGACCAGACTGACACAGTTTCCGATTACCTGAAAGACGGGAAGACCTTTGAAGATGCCCTGCGCACCCGTACTTTTGAGCCGGACGGCCCAAATTTTACCCCGCGTATTTCCGGACTTGTTACATTGGAAAACGGGGATTTCACCTATAAACTCTCCATTTTGAAGAGCGCCGACGGGGATGAGACTTCCACACGCCGCTACTTCTTTGAATACACCGGCCCGCGTGCAAAAGAGGGCCATTTTATCCATACTTACCAGTGCGATGGAAATCCCATCCCCTCCTTCGAAGGGGAGCCGACTCCGGTGACAATCTGCAAGGACATTGACTTCTTTACCAATGAGCTGTGGGAGAACCTGAACAAAGACAATAAAGTCTCGCTGTTTGTCCGCTTTATCTCCCTAAAAGATGGAAGCTATGAGACCCGTATCGTAAACAAAAACGTGTAAGGAGGAACTTTTCATGGCAAAGGAACTTGAACTTAAATATGGCTGTAACCCAAATCAGAAGCCGTCCAGGATTTTCATGAAGGAAGGGGAACTTCCCCTCATTGTTCTTAACGGCCGCCCGGGCTATATCAACTTTATGGATGCGCTCAACTCCTGGCAGCTCGTCCGGGAGCTCAAAGCGGCGACCGGCCTTCCAGCGGCTGCCTCTTTTAAGCATGTCAGCCCGGCAGGCGCCGCAGTCGGCACCGAGCTTGACGAGACGATGCGCCGGATATATTTTGTCGGGGATTTGGAGCTGTCCCCCATCGCCTGTGCCTATGCGCGCGCACGCGGCGCAGACCGTATGTCCTCCTATGGCGATTTTATCGCGCTCTCCGATGAATGTGACGAGGTGACGGCACGCCTGATTAACCGTGAGGTCTCCGACGGCGTGATTGCCCCTTCCTATTCGGATGCCGCACTCGAGATTCTCAAAAAGAAACGCAAAGGCAGCTATAACGTCATCCAGATTGACCCAGACTACGTTCCAGCTGCCATCGAACAGAGGGATATTTTCGGTATCACCTTTGAGCAGGGCAGAAATGAGCTGCATATCAGCGACGATCTGTTTGCAAACATCGTCACGGAGAACAAAGAACTCCCGGAGAATGCAAAGCGGGATTTGATTCTCTCCATGATTACCCTCAAATACACTCAGTCCAATTCCGTCTGCTATGTCAAGGATGGGCAGGCAATCGGGATTGGGGCGGGACAGCAGTCCAGAATCCACTGCACACGCCTTGCCGGAAACAAGGCGGATATCTGGTTTTTACGCCAGCATCCGAAGGTTCTAGGTCTCCAGTTTGTCGATAAAATCCGCCGTGCAGACCGCGACAACGCCATTGACGTGTATATCTCCGACGATTACATGGATGTCCTGGCGGACGGCGTATGGGAGAACACCTTCCAGGTGAAACCGGAACCCCTCACCAGAGAGGAGAAAGCCAAGTGGCTGGAAAAACTCGACGGAGTCACCCTCGGCTCCGATGCGTTCTTCCCATTTGGGGACAACATCGAGCGCGCACACCGCAGCGGGGTCAAATATATCGCGCAGCCGGGCGGTTCTATCCGCGACGACCATGTCATTGATACCTGCAACAAATATGGTATGGTAATGGCGTTTACCGGCATCCGCCTGTTCCACCACTAATCGACGGAGGGCGCAGAGGATGAAAATTTTAGTAGTCGGCTCCGGCGGCAGAGAGCATGCCGTCATCAAAAAGCTGAAGGAATCCCGGCATCAGCCGGAACTTTTCTGCTGCCCGGGCAACGCCGGTATTGCAGAAGATGCCGCCTGTGTCGATATTAAGGCAACGGATATTGACGGTGTGGTAACCTATGCCAAACAGAATCAGATGGACTTGGTGGTCGTCACTCCGGACGACCCCCTTGTCCTTGGAATGGTGGACGCCCTGAATGCCGAGGGAATCCGAACATTCGGTCCGAATAAGGCGGCTGCTATCATCGAGGGGAGCAAGGCGTTTTCCAAGAATTTGATGAAACGCTACGGTATCCCGACAGCGAAATATGAGACATTTGACTCAAGCGAACAGGCGATGGAATACATCCGCGCCGAGGGAAAATACCCAGTTGTCATCAAGGCGGACGGATTGGCGCTTGGCAAAGGCGTCATCATCGCCCAAAATGAGCAGGAGGCAGAGGACGCCGTCACCTCCATGATTGAAGGCGGGCTTTTCGGTGCATCCGGCAGCCATGTTGTCATTGAGGAATTCCTAACAGGCCCGGAGGTCTCCGTCTTAAGCTTTACGGATGGCAAAATTGTCTGCCCCATGGTCTCCTCCATGGATCATAAGCGTGCCTATGACAATGACGAGGGACCGAACACCGGCGGCATGGGCACGATTGCCCCGAACCCTCATTATACCCCGGCGATTGCAGAAATCTGCCGGAAAACCATCTTTGAGCCGACCATCCAGGCAATGAAGCAGGAGGGGCGTGAGTTCCACGGCTGTCTGTATTTCGGCTTAATGATTACGAAGGACGGCCCGAAGGTCATTGAGTACAACTGCCGGTTCGGCGACCCGGAAACCCAGGTTGTGCTCCCGCTGCTGGACGGCGATCTTGTGGATATTATGGAAGCCGCCACTGACGGGACGCTTTCTGAGATCCAATTCTCCAATAAGGAGGAAACTGCAGCCTGCGTTGTCCTTGCTTCCGGCGGGTATCCAAAGCAGTATAAAACCGGGTATGAGATTACCGGAATCAAATCCGCAGAGGAACAGTTCGGCGTGACGATTTACCACGCGGGGACCAAATGCACGGATGGGAAACTTGTCACCGGCGGCGGGCGTGTCCTCGGCGTGACGGCGACAGCCCCCACTCTGGAAGAGGCGCTGAAAACCGCTTACCGGGGCGCTGAGGAAATTCAGTTTACCGATAAGCATTTCCGTACCGATATCGGCAGAAAGTAAGCGAAAAGAATTCTGTTGAAAAAGCCCTGTAGGAAAACTATATAGTTTTCCTACAGGGCTTTTGGTTGTTTGTTATACATCATTCTTTCTAAAGAAGAATTCTGCTATAATCAGAACGAAATAATACCCTGTGATACCTATCTGTCCTGTATCAAAAAATTAATGCCGGTACTGAAACGACTACAGGGATTGTCTCGGTAACACCTGGGCATGAAGTTATGATAAACAGAGCAAAAATATAGGAAAGCATGTTTGAGACCGGTTAAACAAAATGGAGAGTAAAAAACCGATTGTTTTGTCCGGATTGAATGGAGTTGACATATAACAGGAAGACTGTTGATAAGTGGACTCGATGAAACAAAAACAAAACGGTTCTAAATGATCAAGGGAAGTGCAGATGTGACAAAGACAAAGAAGAATGGATTCGGCCAGAAGCTGCTGGCCCTGGTTTTAGCGGCTGCAATGCTGATGCCGCTTGGAAGCTGTTCATCCAAAAAAGGTGCGGCAGAATTTGACACCTATTTGGAAAGCCTGCCCGCTAGGATGATGAACAGCGACGAAATGAACCTGGAATTTCTCTTTACCGACGCGAGAAACTACGGGTTTTCAGATACGCTGCTAGAGCTGCCGCTCAACACAAAAGAGGATTACGAAGAAAGCGATAAACAGACAAAGCAGATGCTGGACGAGCTCTCTCGGTTTGATTACCAATCTCTGAGTGAGATGCAGAAGCTTACCTATGATGTGCTAAAGGATTATTTAGAGCGCAGTATGGGAAGCACCTGTTTTTATTACCTGGATAACAATTATCTCGGTAGTTACCTTGGGTTTCAGGCACAGCTTCCCCTGCTGTTGAATGAATACACCTTTGATCGGCAAAACGACCTGGACAGCTACTTTCATATCCTGGAAACTGCGGAGGAGACGTTTTTGCAATACGCGCAGGTGGAGAAAGAACGTCAGACACAGGGCGTCGGTATGAGCAAAACCATCCTGGACAAGGTAATCGAACAGTGTGAGAATATGGTTGGCGGGGATAACTCGTTCCTGATTACATCAGCCAATGAGAAAATTGACGCCGCCGACTTTTTAAACGACGAACAAAAACAGAGGGCAAAGGAGAAAAACCGTTCTCTGATTGAAAACGATTATATTGCCGCGTATCGGAGCCTGGCGGAAGAACTGCGGACAATTACCCCGCAAAACACGGAGGATTTGGGACTTGCCAGTCAGAAAAAAGGCAAGGAATATTATGCGTACCTGATTCGCAGCCAAACCGGGCTCGACATGAGCGTCAAGGAAATCAAAAACTATCTAAATGAAAAAATGGACGGCCTCTATGCCCGTGTTGACGCCATCTTAAGCGAAGACCCGAAAGCCTACCAGCGGCTTCAGGAAACCGATTTGTCCGACCCGGACGCCCTGCATTATACAAATGCGGACAGCTTTGAGGGGATGCTCGACTATCTGGGAGAGGCCATGAAACAGGATTATCCCATGCTGTCCCATCTCAATTATAGAATCAATATTGTCCCGAATGCGATGAAAGACAATTTCTCTCCTGCGGCTTACCTGCAGGGGAAAATCGATGCCCCGGACAGCGCGCCGGAAATCATCTATATTAACGACACCTTCAAGCAGAATCTATTCAGCACAGTCGCCCACGAGGGGTATCCGGGGCACATGTACCAGCACACCTACTTTAAACAACAGCACGATCCTACAGTCCGGTATCTGCTTGATTATAGCGGCTACAGCGAAGGATGGGCGACCTATATTGAGAACAACTCCTGGAAATATGCGCAAAATGAGGACAAGGCACTGTTGGAGCTTGTATCCATCAACAGCCAGTTGAGCGGAATCATCGCCTGCCTGCTGGATATTGGCCTGCATTATGAGGGATGGGACCGCCAGCAATTTGCACAGGAAGCGGGAAAATACTATGATTTGACGGAAGACGTCATCAACGAGCAGTATAATATAATTCTGGAAACTCCGGCAAATTACCTACAGTACTATTTGACCGGGTTTAAGCTCCAGGATTTGTATGATAAGGCGCAGGCCGAATTGGGGGATTCCTTTGATTCGGTTGCATTCAACGAAGTGCTGCTCAAAATCGGACCGGCTCCGTTTTCTATTTTACAAACCAAAGTGGATGAATATATTAAAGGTGCGAAATAAAAGAAAAACACATCTGCATGTTTTTAGCGAATACCCTTATAAAAAAGCTACAATGTCCATGATTGCAGATACAGCACAACTATCTAAATCCTTGTTATTTCACTATTTTCATTCTAACAGAAATAGAAAACTCTATCATTTTATGCATATTTTATAAGATTCGGTTTATATGATTTCAGAGTCAAAGGCCTTATAATGAAGTTAAGAAATATACAGGAGGATATATAAGATGATCGTACCAAAATATTATGAGAACCTTCATATACTGCACGAAAATACAATGCCATGTCATGCTTATTACATTCCGGCTTCCAAGCCAATGGGCACACTGGTACATGACAGAGAACAATCCGACAGATTCCAACTGTTAAACGGCAACTGGAAATTTAAATATTATAAGAGTATTTATGACCTGCAGGAGAAATTTTACGAGAAAGGTTCCTCCACAGAAGGTTTTGATACTATACCGGTACCTGGTATTTGGCAGAATTTTGGCTATGACAGCCATCAATATACAAATGTTCGATACCCAATTCCGCTGGATCCGCCATATGTACCACAGGATAACCCCTGTGGAACTTACATTCACGAATTTGAATATCATAAAGATGCTCAAGCTCCAAAGGCATATCTAAATTTTGAAGGAGTAGACTCCTGTTTTTATGTATGGGTCAATGGATTGTACGTAGGATACAGCCAGGTATCTCATGCTACCAGTGAATTTGATGTTACAAATTGTCTGGTAGATGGAAATAACACTTTAGCCGTCTTAGTCCTGAAATGGTGTGATGGGACTTATTTGGAAGATCAGGATAAGTTCCGTATGACAGGTATTTTCCGGGATGTCTATCTTTTGAAAAGACCTGAAAATATCCTGTATGATTATTTTATAACCACTGCTCTCAAAGAGAACAGTGCGTGGATAGAGATCCGGGCAGCATTTCTTGGCGGAGAAACTGCCGCCCGTGATCTTCGGATTCTGATTCATGATTCAGAAGGTACATCCGTTGCCAGTGGTAAATTTGAACCAATAACAGGGGAGAACAGATATACGCATAGAGCCAGATTTCCAATTGAGAATCCTTCTCTCTGGAATCCGGAAGAGCCAAATCTGTATCAGATACTTTTTGTCACAGATCAGGAAGTCATTACAGACCGGATTGGTATTCGTGAAATACACAGAGAAGGAAGTGTAATCTATGTAAATGGTCAAAAAATTAAATTTAAAGGTGTCAACCGCCATGATTCTGATCCGGTAACCGGCTCAGCCGTCCATATCGATCAGGTCAAAAAAGACCTTATGATGATGAAGCAGCACAATTTTAATGCAGTCCGCAGCAGCCATTATCCAAATTCTCCATTTTTTTATCAACTCTGCGACGAATACGGCTTTTTTGTCATCGATGAGGCGGACAATGAAAGTCATGGTACACAAACACAATATCTGAAAAATTCTGACTGGGACAACGTGGTTGAACACTGGAATCAACGAATCGCCAATCATCCTGATTTCATTCCGGCAACAATGGACAGGACAAAACTTTGCGTGCACAGAGAAAAGAACCGTCCATGTATTGTAATCTGGTCCATGGGAAATGAATGTGGTTACGGATGTACTTTTGAAGAAGCATTAAAATGGACAAAAGAATTTGATCCTTCCAGACTGACTACGTATGAGAGCGCCTTTTACAGAAGCAGTGACCGTAAATATGATTATTCCAATATTGATATCGTCGGCAGAATGTATCCTGCATTTGATGAAATTGATGATTATATGAAAAATTCCCCGGATAAACCGCTCCTTCTGGTCGAGTACTGTCACTCCATGGGAAATGGGCCTGGAGATTTTGAAGATTATTTCCAACTGATTCAAAAATATGACGCTTTATGCGGTGGATTTGTTTGGGAATGGTGCGATCATGCAATCTATAAAGGTGATGCCGAAAACGGTAAACCGATCTATTACTATGGTGGTGATCATGGTGAAGAGATTCATGATGGTAATTTCTGTATGGATGGACTGGTTTATCCAGACCGCACTCCTCATACAGGACTGAAAGAATATAAAAATGTATACCGTCCGGCTAGAGTTGTAAGTTATGACCAGGATTCAGGAATGCTGACTCTTCATAACTATATGAATACTGTAGATCTGAACGACTATCTGTATCTTACTTATGAAGTAAATCAGGATGGAAATGTAATTATGGTTGGACAATGTGACTTGGGAGTGACCATTCCTGCGCAAACAGAAAGAGCAATTTCACTTCCATTGGAAGTTCCAGAAAAGGGGAAATGCTATCTGAAAGTAACTTATCATTTGAAAGACAGCTCTGTATTACAGTCAGCAGATGACGAACTTGGTTTTGATGAAATCTTACTGAATACTACGGATAACAGAAATCAAAAAGCAGTAGAATTGATGATTCAAAGTTCAAAAGAGGAAGACGTTTTTTCCAAGATGGAAGTTACAGAAACAGATCGTTATCTGACTGTTTTCCACGAAGAATTTAAGTACCGTTATGTATTCAATAAACTGACCGGCCTCTTTGAATCCATGAAGAAAGAAGATCAAGAACTTTTTACAAGCCCGATGAAACTGAATATTTGGCGTGCTCCGACAGATAATGACTGCAAGATTAAAGAGGATTGGTTCAATGCCCATTATAATCAGAGTTATGCACGCGCATATGACACTACTTATGAAATCTTAAATGACAAAGTTGCAATTCATTGCGTATTAGCCATGTTAGCACCAACTGTTCAGAAGATTTTAGATATCACTGCAGACTGGGAAATCAATCTTGATGGAACTGTACAGGTCAAAATGGCTGTAAAGAAAGATATGGAATTCCCGATGCTCCCAAGATTTGGACTCCGTTTATTCCTGGAACGAGCATTTGATCAGGTCACATACTATGGAATTGGACCGGAAGAAAGCTACGAGGACAAATGCAGAGCCGGAAGCCACAGCATATACACATCAACTGTAAATGACATGCATGAAGATTATCTTCGTCCACAGGAAAATGGAAGTCATACAGATTGTGATTATCTGGAAATAAAGAGTGAAAAACTGACATTTGCTGCAGTAGCAGCGAAGACATTCTCCTTCAATGTATCTCCATATACAGAAGAGGAACTGACTGAAAAACCACATAGTTACGAATTAGTACCGGAAGGAAGTACCGTTGTGTGTCTGGATTACGCACAAAGTGGTATTGGTTCAAACAGTTGCGGACCTTTTCTCTCAGAAAAATATCAGTTGAATCAGGAAAATTTCGAGTTTGAAATGAAACTGATCTGGAAATAGTAAATAAGTATAAAAACTCCAGCCAAGAATTATCTGGCTGGAGTTTAAAATTTTTTACGACTCGTTTGCATTATTTTGAATTTGTTTTCTAAATTGCGAAGGGGACATTCCGCATTGTTTTTTAAAGATACGACTAAAATACAGTGCATTTTCATATCCAACAATTTCAGAGATTTCATTTATATGATATGTTGTCGTCTCTAGCAGCACCTTTGCATTTGAAATTCTCAGACTGAGGATATATTGAGCAGGTGTATTATCGGTATATTTTCTAAAATTTTGTATAAACCAGCTGATACTGATATTATGTGATGCTGCATAGTCCTCAATACGGATTGGTTTGTTGTAGTTTTTCTGAAAATACTGTACTGCATCATCCATTTCTTGCATGAGCTGCGGATTCTTTTTACGCAGCTTGACTTCAGTCAAGCGCTTAATCAGGATCAAGAGTTCCATAAAATAATGTACCAGTAGCTCTTCATAATTCGTCCTGCAAAGCTGAAGTTCCTGAATCATCCGCATAAAAAGTCGTTTATATTCTAATGATGTGCTTGTGTAGATTACATGCATATCATCAGCTATTCCATATTTCCGAAGAATATTTTTGACATTGTTTCCAGTGAAGTGGACCCAGTATACTTCCGTTTTATCTTCGCCATAGTAATAATAACGTTGTTCTTCTTTGGGACGATAAAGAATCATATTTCCAGCAGTTACAATTTCTTTTTTCCCATGAAAGTAAAAATGCGCTTTCCCTGAAGCAACATAAATGAGCTGATAATCCAGCCTGCCCCGGGGTCTATGAGTCGGGAGTTTTTCAATCGCATTCAAGCAGTAAGTTCCGCAACTTCCAATAAAAAGTGGGTGCTTTTTGTCTTTAAAATCTACGCGACTCTGATGCCAATATGCAGAACAAGTATACATGTACAGTCCTCCCTTGTTAACATACTTAGGGAAAATATATTTTTCTGTTTTTATTAATCATAGCATTTTATGCATGTTTTGTCATATAGTTCATTCATACATTTTTATGATTTTATTTGACCTGTATTTTAGCGGATAATCGGACTTTTTAGCGAAACAAAAATAGGGAAAGCGAATTCATTCGCTTTCCCTGTTTGTTGTATATTTTCCAGCCTGTCAGACAGAGCTTCCGGAACTGGACGGTGCGCAGAAGCTATTTTTTCTGAATGATTTCATCAAGGTGTCCATGGAGATATTCGGCGGGTTCGAGTACCCAGGAATAGGAAATTTCCGGAGAATCCGCTTTTTTCTCCAACAGATATTCCTCAAACGGCGCACCTAGTATCAATTCGGTAATATCCAGCAGGACATAGTCCTCGTCCTCCCGGATAATGTGAGGGGATAGGTCTACTTTGGTGTAATCTTTTTTGCTGGTAGTGTAGAGGAAACCCTCGCTGTCCCATTCCTCTTTGGCAATGGCTTGAACAGCGGCGACTTTGTATCCCATGACATCTCCGCCTAAACATAGGAAATCAAACCCTTTACCATAAAATGGTTTCTCGGCTGTATAGGCGGTGCCAGAACTGTTTTCTGCCCGAGGGATGATATGAATTGGATCCTCTCCCGGTTGAGGGTCGCCCATGGGATATGCTTTACTGGGTGCGTAAATGTTGTTAAGCGTTTCGTCCCAGACATAGGTATAACCGGCTTCAGACGGGGCACGGTAATTGGCGAAATGTTCCTGTTTGAGACGTTCCTCTGCTTCCTTTGCATCCAAAGCGGATTGGATATTGTCCGATATGGTCGACTCCGTGACAGTCCCCTCCAGCTGGCTGGAAGGCGGTTGCGAGGAGCTTTCCGATGCGTTTCCGGCGCATGCAGGAAAGGAAATGCAAAGGGCAAGACAGAGGAGTGCTGTGAGAAGCTTTTTCATAAATCACCTTCTGTCAGAAACGGAATTAACGGACTCTGGTAGCAAAGTCAATTCCCCATCCACTGTTCAAGTATTGTTCTATATTTTGATATCCAATTCTTGGATCGGTCTCTTTGATATTGATAACATACTGACCGCTGTAGTTTTCGTAGTAACGATATGCTACTACAAAATGGTTACCACCATTTTTACTTAGACGGATAATTGCAGGTTTTCCTGTATTGATACTACCAATAATAAAAGACTTGATTTGACTAGTAGTATAGTCATCTCCTGAATTCAACCTTGAACGGCCATAGGCTTGACATAAAGGAGCACTACTGAAATTACAGCAAGGAGGGGACACCCGCTGGCAGGTAGTAGCAACGTCGACCGGGGTGACATTACTGCCGTAATACTTAAATACCATGGCGTAGGAGGTCATGGCACATCCTACAGCACCGTAAGTATGACCAGCGTGCCCGCAAGGCATGAAAGAATTTGCCCATCTGCTGTCTGTTTGGAAGTACTGCGGGACATTCAGTTCCTTGGACATCCTGTCGCGTTCGCCTTCCCGCTGGATGCGTTCCCCAATGGCAACCATTCGTTCCGCTTCTGCTATTTCCTCCTGCGTCATAAGGTTCCCTTCCCCGTCATAGACAGCTTCTAAGGCGCCGGCGGGAATTGCTGCGAAAAGACAAGTTATAAAAAGACACACTATTTTTACTTCCACATGTTTCTCACCACTTCCAGATAATAGAATTTTATAAACAAATTATACTATTTATTTCATTTAATGTCAATATTTTGTGGGGATTATCTATACTATCTTTTCATAAAAAAATATAGAACACCTTTGCTCCGTATAGTTTTCCTTTCTCTTTCCCACACTAGGACTGTGATGGGAGGCATGTAAATGAAAAAGATAAAAAAACGCATTGCTGTTTTTTTTGGGCTCATCGTCTTCTGCTTTAGCGTGGTGCTGATGAGGATTTTTGTATTGGGACAAAACGATACCTTGAAAAGCGCAGCGCAAAACCAGAGTTCCCAGACGATTGAAGTCACTCGCTCCAGGGGAATGATATACGACTGCAACGGCGAGCCGCTCGTTGATACCGAACAGCAGTATTTCGCATGTACAGTGCCCTCAGAGGAAAGCGCTGCCGCCCTGATCAAAATGCTGGGAGAGGACAAGCGGGAGACAATCCTAGATAAGATCAAATCCCGTATGCCGTTTGTGATGGAGGTGCCCTCTGCGAATCTCTTCTGCCCTCAGATTCAGGTGCTCAAGGGCACCAAGCGGTATGGGCAGTTCCAGCTTGCGGAGCATGTCATCGGGTATCTGGACGTGAGCGGTACAAATGGGGTTTCGGGAATCGAAAAGGCATACAATGAGTATCTCAACGAAACCGGGTATTCATCCAGCGTTCGCTATACCGTGGACGCCCGTGGTAATGTGCTTGACGCAGACGCGCCGCAGATTCTGCTCAAGGAAGAAAAGAAAGGCGCCGGTGTTGTGCTCACCCTTGATAGTTATATCCAATCCGTCTGCGAGCAGGCGGCTAGAAATCAGGGGCTTGGAAAGGGCGCTATTGTGGTGATGGAATCCGACACCGGGAAAATCCGGGGATTAGTGAGCTCGCCGGGGTATTCCAACGATGATATTGAATCCGCATTGAACAGGGAATCCTCTCCGCTTATCAACCGGGCGCTGTGCGCCTATCCAGTCGGCTCCACCTTCAAGCTATGTGTGGCGGCCGGCGCCCTGGAAAATGGGATTTCTGCAGACACCACCTACAACTGCACCGGCTCCATAGATGTGGATGGGCAGGTATTCCACTGCCACAAACGGGAGGGCCACAGCTGGCTGGATTTGAGGCGGGCGGTGACGGTTTCCTGTAACCCGTATTTTATCCACCTCGGCGCTATGCTTGGAAAGGAAAAATTGTATAAGACGGCATTTGATTTCGGATTTTCCCGTTCGGATACCCTGGCACCCGGGATTATCAGCGAGGCTGGAAACCTGCCGAAGCCCGCGCAACTGCAGTCGGACGCGGATTTTGCCAACCTCTGCTTTGGGCAGGGGACGCTGCTTGCCACTCCGGTACAGATGGCAAAGATGGTCTCCGTTTTTGCAAACGGGGGAAATCTCGTCTCGCCATCGCTGGTAGAAAAATTAGTAGACGAACAGGGAAATACTGTGTCCGAGGAGACCATGGGAGAACCGGTTCGCATCCTCAGTGAGGAGACGGCCAATACCATCCGGGAATATATGGAAAATGTTGTTGCAAACGGAACCGGCGTATACGCGAAGCCTGCAAACATGGGCGCGGGAGGAAAGACGGCCTCCGCACAGACCGGCATCTACGACGAAAACGGGGAGGAGATTGTCCACGCTTGGTTCGCGGGCTTTTTCCCGGATGAAAACCCAAAGTACACGGTGATTGTCCTCAAGGAAAACGGAGGAGAGGGAAGCTATACCGCCGCGCCGATTTTCAAGGAAATTGCGGACAACCTGTATTACTATATGAACCAGGAGGAAATCCATGAGCAAAATGACGGAAAATGACCCGAATAAAAGCGGGCTATGCGTGCAAAAGGGCGTAAAACAGGGAATATGCCTCAAAACAGGGGGAAAATCCGTTGACAAAAGGCCCAAAACGGCTATAATCAATAGCATACAGGTCAAATGCTAGGAGAGGAAATCCCTTCGCATAAAAGCGCCGCATCAGAGAAAAAGCCGTTTGCTGAAAGGCTTTTGCCGCGCTGTGAAGCAGGATGCTGCCCTTGAGCACTGCGGTTTACAAAGCCGCGGCGTGCGGCCCCGCGTTAAGGGTGCAGACAAGATGGCGCCGGTTATTGCAGCGCAATTTGGGTGGTACCGCGGAAACGAAAGCTTTCGTCCCATATTTCGTTATGGGACGAAAGCTTTTTTTGCGCCCAAAACTTTGGCCTGCTTGGGGTTTTCTCAGAAAAATACGACAGATAGGAAGGAACGCACAATTATGGAATGGATGGGACTCAACGAACTGCGCGAGCGGTTTCTAAGCTATTTTGAGAGCAAGGGCCACACCCGACTGCCGAGCTTTTCGCTCGTACCGCACGGCGACAAGAGCCTGCTGCTCATCAACTCCGGCATGGCGCCGATGAAAAAATTCTTTTTGGGGCAGGAGACGCCGCCGAACACCCGCGTCACCACCTGCCAGAAATGTATCCGCACCCCGGACATCGAAAACGTCGGTAAGACCGCCCGTCACGGTACCTTTTTTGAAATGCTAGGCAACTTCTCCTTCGGTGATTACTTCAAGCACGAGGCAATCCGCTGGGCTTGGGATTTCTTTACCGAGGAGCTGAAAATCCCAGTGAACAAGCTGTGGGTCACGATTTATCTCGACGATGACGAGGCGTTTGACATCTGGACGAAGGAAATCGGCGTCGCTCCCGAGCGCGTGGTGCGTATGGGCAAAGAGGACAACTTCTGGGAGCATGGCACCGGCCCATGCGGCCCGTGCTCGGAAATCCACTTTGATCGCGGTGAACAGTACGGTTGCGGAAGGCCCGACTGCGGCGTCGGCTGCGAATGCGACCGCTATGTCGAGGTGTGGAACCTTGTCTTCTCCCAGTTTGATTCCGAGGGCAAAGGGCATTATACCCCGCTTGCGCACCCGAACATCGACACCGGTATGGGGCTCGAACGCCTTGCCTGTGTGATGCAGGGGGTGAACAACCTCTTTGAGGTGGATACCATCCAGAACATCATGAAGCACGTCAGCCGGATTGCGGGCAAGCATTACGGGGAGGACGAAAAAGACGATGTCTCCCTGCGTGTCATCACCGACCATATCCGAAGCACGGTCTTTATGGTAGCGGATGGCGTATCCCCGACTAACGAGGGTCGCGGTTATGTTTTGCGCCGTCTGCTGAGAAGGGCCGCCCGCCACGGCAGGCTCCTTGGGGTGAACCATCCGTTTTTGTATGAGGTAGTGGACACGGTTGTCCAGGAAAACCGTACCGCTTACCCGGAGCTTGTAGAAAAAGCGGATTACATCAAAAAGGTTGTCAAGCTCGAAGAAGAGCGCTTTGCCAAGACCATTGACCAGGGTATGGAGATGCTAAGTACCCTGATTGACAAAATCGACAGCCATATGGAAGACGGCGTTTTGCCGATACTCCCCGGTGCGGAAGCATTCCGCCTGTACGACACCTTCGGCTTCCCGATTGATTTGACCAAGGAGATTATCGCGGAGCGCGGCATCGAGGTTGACGAAGAGGAATTCACCAAGTTGATGGAACAACAGCGCGTGCGTGCCAGGACCGCCCGCCTGCAAAACGGCATTGTCAGCTGGAGCAACGAGACCGAGGATCTGCTCGCGGGCATCACCAGTGAGTTTTTAGGATACAGCGAGAGTGAGTGCGAGGGCAAAGTGCTGTGCATGGTAAACGATGGGGAGAAGATTGTCACCGCGTCCGAAGGGGATGAGATCGGCGTCGTCCTCGACAAAACGGTGTTTTACACCGAGAGCGGCGGCCAGGTATCCGATACCGGCCTGCTCAAAAACGATACCTGCGTCATCGACGTCTACGACTGTAAAAAGGTAAACGGCGCAGTCGTTCATTTTGGGCGCGTCATCAGCGGCAGGGTTACGGAGGGAGACGCCATGACCGCAGTCTATGATTATGTCCGCAGGCAGGCAATCCGCCGCAACCACACGAGCGCTCATCTGGTTCAGGCGGCGCTGCGCCATGTGCTGGGTGACCACGTGCATCAGGCGGGTTCCTATGTCGACGACAAACGGATGCGTTTTGACTTCTCCCACTTTTCCGCAATGACAACGGAGGAAATCGCTCAGGTGGAGAAGGAGGTAAACGAGGTCATCCTGAAGGGAATCGACGTTGTGACCAAGGAAATGCCGATTGAAGAGGCAAAGAAAATCGGAGCCATGGCCCTGTTCGGTGAAAAATACGGGAACATTGTCCGCGTGGTGGACGTGCCGGGGTATTCCGTTGAGTTCTGCGGCGGTACTCACATCGACAACACGGCAAAAATCGGACTGTTCAAGATTTTGTCAGAGTCTTCGGTTGCAGCAGGTGTGCGCAGAATCGAAGCGGTGACCGGTTACGGGGTACTCGAGCAGCTTGAGCACCGTGAGCAGGTCATGCAGGAAATTGCGGCAAAGCTCAAGCTGTCCAACTCGGAGGAAATCCCCTCCAAAGTGGAAGCCCTTTCTGCGGAGCTCAAAGCAAAGGAACGGGAAATCCAGGAGCTCGAGCAGAAGATTGCAGACTCCAAGATTGACGGGCTGTTCGAAAACGCAACGGATGTGGACGGTACCCCGCTGCTGATTGCAGGTTTTGGCGGGACCAAAAAGGATGTCCTGCGTACCATGGGCGACAAGGTAAAAGACCGGGCGCCAGAAGCGGTTGCCCTGCTCTCCTCCATCGACGAAGGCAAGGCCACTCTGCTCGTTGTTTGCGGTAAGGATGCCGTGACGAAGGGCCTGCATGCGGGCAATATCGTCAAACAGGTCGCGGCTTTGGCAGGCGGCAAGGGAGGCGGCCGCCCGGACAGCGCGATGGCGGGCATTGGAGAAATTTTCAAGCTCGATGAGGCGATTGCCCAGGCACCGGATATCATCCGCGCCATGATGAAGAAATAACGCACAGACAGTAGTCATAAACTCAAAAAAATGGTACAATAGGGCGTGTGAACAACCCGTCCTGTTGTGCCGTTTTTGGCTTATTCGGGACGATGAAAAACGTTTATCCGATAGAAAGGCGTGGCATTAAGAATGGATTGCATTTTTTGTAAGATTCTCACGGGAGAAATCCCCTCCAAAAAAGTCTATGAGGATGAAACAGTGCTTGCGTTTTACGACATCAACCCTCAGGCTCCGCTTCATTTCCTGGTGATTCCCAAGGAGCATATTGAGAGCGCGGCGGGCATTAATGAGAACAACAGCGAGGTTATCGCGCATATCTTTGAAGTGATAGCCAAGCTCGGCAAAGAGCTCAGCGAGGACGGGCAGTACCGCGTGATCACCAACTGCGGCGAACGTGTCGGCCAAACAGTTAAGCATTTGCATTTCCATGTACTCGGCGGGAAGGATATGACCGAAACACTCTGCTAAAACATGGGAAGGGGGGAGCGTGATGAAACGGCCGTTTGCAGTTATTGGCTTTTCCTATCTGCTCACCCTGGTGCTTGCCTTCACGTTAGCAGGACATGCCTCCCTTCTGATAGGGCTCGCATGTCTGGTATTTGGGGTAATCTGCCTGCTGCTGCACCATAATCGGGGAATGGTGACACTGACCGCAGTGTTCCTAAGTGCGGCCGCAGCGTTTGGCGGCTATTGGTTTTTTCAGACAGGACAGGTGGAGCCGGTCAGCGCCCTTGGCGGGCACTCGGCGCATATCCGCGGGGAAATCACCGGCTTTTCCTCAAATGAGGTAAACGGCTCCAGAATCAACCAAATCCATGTGACCGAGTGCAGTATTCCCGGTGCGCCGCAGGACTTTTCCCTCAAATTCTACAGTACTTCGGCTGTGGAGGCGGAGTTGTACGACATCGTCGAATGCGAGGTCGAGTTCGTTGCTATCCAAAATTCGGTGACCTTTGACACGGTCAGCTACAACCGGGCGAGAGGAATCCATATCGCGGCAAGGCAGACCTCGGATTTTCTTGTAGAATCGCCGGAGCACAGGGGGATTCGGGCCTTTTTCGCCGGGCTTCAAAACAGGCTTTCGACTTCAATGCGCTCCTCCTTGGATTCCGGCGCGGGCGCTTTGGGCGCTGCGATGATGATTGGGGACCGGGATGCGATTTCCGAAGACCTTGACGCGGACTTTAAAGCGAGCGGCGTTATCCATCTGCTTGCGATATCCGGTACGCACATTATGCTGCTGTGCGGGATTTTATACCAGCTTGCCCGCAGGCTCCCCATCGGCTACGCCGCGCGCAATCTCATCTGTGTCATCGGCGCACCGATTTATTGTCTGCTTGTCGGCTTTCCCTTTTCCGCAGTCCGTGCGGCAATCATGGCGGTTATCTGCTTTGGGGTACGGCTGTTTGATAAGCAGGCGGATTCCATCAACTCCCTGGGACTGGCGGCTCTACTGATTTTACTGTTCTCACCCGGTGCGGAGATGGATTTGTCCTTTCAGCTCTCCGTCACCGCGACGTTCGGAGTCCTGCTGTATCAGGCGGTATGCAGAAAACGGGTAGATGCATTCTTACAGAAACATGGATATTCCGCAAGGCTTTTGAAATGGGCGGTAAACGGCGTGCTGGCAAGCGTGCTGATTACTTTTCTGACCTTCCCGCTCGTGGCGATGAACTATGGAAGGGTCTCCCTGATAGCCCCTCTGACAAATCTGCTGATGGCGCCTCTTGTCATCCTGGAGCTTGCCGCAGGTTTTGCATATTCCCTGTTTTCCCTGATTCCACTGCTCTCCTTCCTTTTGCCAATGGCGGAATTCTTTTTGAATCTGGCAGGAGCCTGTATGCAGGGTGTGACCCATGCGCTCGCCGGGATTCCCTATGTCTATCCTTCGGCGGCCAGCTCCTATCTGTACCTCTGGTACTTTGGGACAATCGGTTTGTTCGGCATCGCCTTTGCCTTTCGAAAACAAAGAAAGCTCTATGTGCATGCCGGGCTGCTGAGCATCTGTGTGCTGTGTGCGGGGCTCCTATCCTCGATGCTGCTGATGAAAGACGCGGTACAAATTGTGGCGCTGGATGCTCAGAATCCCTCCAATCTTGTGGTGGTTCAAAATGGACATGCCGTGATGGTGGGAGCGGGAAGCAGCAGTTCCTCCGCGTGGACGACGGTGAGCTATCTCAAGTCCATGGGAATCGACTCGGTGGATCTGTTGATTTTGCCAAGGGAGAATACCTCTGCCGTACGCGCGGCAAACAAGCTGCTCGGCCAGATGGAGGCGGAGGCAGTCATCGGAAACGAGGCGCTTTACCGGGAGCGGACTTCCGGGGAACTCTATGCTTTTGACAATATGAACCTCTCGTTGTGGAAAGACCTGAAGATCTCCGTTACCAGAAATGGCGAAGATTCGCGCATCGACCTCTCGATTGGTGGAAAGACGATTTCGGTGGTTAACGGGGAGACTTCTTTTTCCGGGGAAGAGCAGGTGGATATCCTGGTTTTGAGCAAGAACGCCAAAGTGGAAGCCTACCCGGCTTATGACGGGGGCCGGATTATCCTTGGCTCTGGGAGAAAGGGCTATGAACAGCTTACCGAAGCGGGGGAAGAAGCGGCGGGCTATGAGTCCTTCGGCACCGGCGAGGGGATCGTCTTGTGCTTTAAAGACGGCGGAACCATTACGCAGAGAAGGGAGCGCTAATACTTGATACTTTCACAGGAAACAGCGTTGGCAAAACATATCAAACGCGCACCCCTGTCCGGCATCTATCTTCTCTACGGGGAGGAAAGCTATCTTGTTCAGTTATACACCAAGCGGATGGTGGAGCTGAGCGTGGAGCATTCCGCGCGGACATTTAATCTCAACCGCTTTGAAGGGAAAACCGTGAAGGTGGATGAACTCATCAGCGCGGCGGAGGCCCTGCCGGTCTTCGCCCCGGTGCGCTGTATCGTGGTAGATGATTTTGCGGCGGACGGCCTGTCCGCATCGGATAGTGATAAGCTAAAGGAGCTCTTTGCGGATTTTCCGCCCCAGACACTCCTCATCTTCTCCATCACCGGCTTTGTGCCGGATATGAAAAAAAGCGCGAAGTGGCGAAACTTCAAGACTTTGGTGGACAAACATGGGATAGTTGCGGCACTCGACCGCAGGGAAGGCGCACAGCTTATCAAGTTTCTCCAAAGTTATGCGAAAGGAAGAGGAAAAACGCTTTCTTCGAAAACCGCACAGGAGATACTCTCACGTTGTTCCGATAACATGGCAAAGCTGAAAAACGAGATGGAAAAGCTCTGTGCATACGCAAAGGGAGAGGAAATCACCAGCCAGGATGTACTGGCCGTCACCAGTGAGGTTGTGGAGTCGAGCGTGTTTGATATCGCCCGCGCTCTGATCCGGCAGGATTTGAAAACCGCCCTGCAAAAGGTGGATGATCTGTTTTACCTGCGTGAACAGCCGGTGAGCATTTTAGCTGCGCTTTCTTCCAGCTTTGTGGATTTGTACCGCGTGTCAGTGTTTATGAAAGACGGCATCCCATGCTCGGAACTCTCCAAGTACTACAATTACAAGGGACGGGAGTTCCGCATCAGAAACGCGGAGCGGGATGCGCGTAAATACCATATCTCCTTTGTACGCGGCTGTATCCGCATCCTATCGGAGGCGGACCTTGCGCTCAAAAGTTCCAGACTTGAACCGCGCACGGTGATTGAGGAGGCACTCGTCAAAATTATGATGCTCCATGCAGCAGGGAGGACAAACCGATGATCCATCTCAAAGAAACCGTCGTCGTGGAGGGCAAATACGATAAAATCAAGCTCAGTTCCATTGTAGACGCCAATATTCTCGTGACTGATGGCTTCCAGCTGTTTCAGGACAGGGAGAAAACCGGTCTGCTGCGGAAACTTGCGCAAAAAGACGGCATTATCGTGCTCACCGACAGCGATGTGGCGGGTTTTCAAATCCGCAGTTACATCAAAAACGCGGTGGGAAACTCGGGCAAAGTCACACATGTGTACATTCCGGATATCTTTGGCAAAGAGAAACGTAAGGACAAGCCCTCCAAAGAGGGAAAGCTCGGCGTGGAGGGCGTTTCCTCCGGGGTACTGCTTGAGGCGTTTCGGAAAGCCGGGGTGTTCTCCGAACAGGAGCGGGAATCGAGGAAAATCACCAAGGCGGATTTTTATGAGGACGGTCTGGCCGGAAGTGCGGACAGCTCCGCTCGTCGAAATAAACTGATACAATTGCTGGATCTACCCGAACACCTTTCCGCAAATGCGCTGCTCGGCGTGCTCAATTCCCTGATGAGCTATGAGGAATATAAGAAGCTGCTACAACAAGACAGCCCGGACACGAATTAAGAGTATTTCGTACCGGGCTGTCTTTATGCTTGTGTATAAGGAAGTTGTGCAATAATCTCTCCGTCCTGTGGTTTTGAGTGTGAGAGATTTATTCAGCTTATCTCACAGTAGTTCCCGAGGAACTGGAAGGAGTCGAGCTCATAATCGAGCGAACGAAGCAGGTCGAGAACGTTTTGATTTTTAACGCTCCCCTCAAAATCAAAGTAAAACTGGAATTCGAAATCCGTATCTGCGAGCGGTCTCGATTCGAGCTTTGTCAGGTTAAGTTGATTGACGGCAAAGCGGGTAATCATCTGGTACAGCGAGCCAGTCACATGAGGGAGGCGCAGGGAGATGCTGATTTTATCCGCCCCGTCCAAAATTGTCATCCGTTTGGAAATGCAGATAAACCGCGTGTAGTTGACCTGGGAAAACTGCAGATGCTCCTTGACAATGTGCAGCCCGTATAATTTTGCACAGGCTTTTGAGGCAATCGCCGCAATGTGAGGGTTGTCCGATTCACTGACCATCTTAGCAGCCGCCGCGGTATTGGAGTAAACATGCACCCGAATGTTCGGATGCTCTTTGAAGAACTCGGCGCACTGGCCCAGTGCTTGCTCGTGGGAATAGACATCCGTGATGCAATCGAGCGGCATATCGGATTTCGTGAGCAGGCAGTGGTCGATTTTCAGTTTCACTCCTTTGGTGATAAAGAGGTTATAACGCTTCATCAAATCGTAGACCGCAGTGACCGACCCGGCGGAAGAGTTTTCAATTGGGACAACCCCATACTGGCACTTTCCGGAATCGACCGCGTCGAACACCCCTTCGAAGGTGGGGAAAAAAGAAATATCCGGCTGTAAAAACAGCTTATGACAGGCTTCGAAGGAATAGGCCCCCTCTACGCCCTGACAGGCCACCTGTGCTGTGGCGGAACTATCCTTGGACGAGGTTTGGATGGCATCCGCAATTTTGTCACACAGGCCCATCTCCTGAGAAATCTGCGCCATGCGCTTGTGCTGCAGGGATTTGCTCACATCTATAATCGTGGTGTAGAGCACCTTGGCGCTGTCCGCCAGGCGCGGCCCCGCTTTTCGGGAAACCTGCTCAATGACCTGATGTTCCCTGTCGGGATGGTATACCGGCAGGCCGTTGCGAATTTTAAAGTCCGCAACCTGCTCGACGATCTCCATTCGCCGGCAAAACAGTTTTATGATCTGTTCGTCGATGTCGTTGATTTCATTTCTCAGGGTTTCCAAATTCATGGGGGCCATCCTCTTTTCTGTTGTGTATATGGGTCTGCTTTTCGTAACCGATGACAGTCGTTTTCTCGTTGATGTTCTTACAGTTTTCCGTGCATGGAAAGCAATTCGAGCAATCCGATGGCGACGGCAGCTTCCACACAGGGGACCGCACGCACGGCAAGGCAGGGATCGTGACGTCCGATGATTTCGAGGACGGCATCCTGTCGCTTGACATAGTCAACAGTATGCTGTGCCTTAGCGATGGAAGGGGTGGGCTTCATCGCTACGCGCAGAGTAAGCGGCATGCCGGAGGTGATTCCACCGAGAATCCCGCCGTGCCGGTTCGTCCGGGTCTTGACCGTATCGCCATCCATGGTAAACTCGTCGTTGTTTTCACTGCCGAAGAGGTCGGCGACTCCAAAGCCCTCCCCAAACTCCACACCCTTGACGGCGGGAATACCAAATAGGATGGAAGAGAGGATGTTTTCCGCGCCGTCGAACATCGGGGAACCGACGCCCGCCGGAAGCCCCACCACAGCGCACTCGATGATTCCACCGACGGAATCACAGCCGAACCTCGCCTTTTCAATCTCCACCTGCATCCGGTAGCCCGCCTGTTCATCAAGGGTGGGAAAATTCCTTGTCCCGATGCAATTTAACTGTTCTGTGGGGATACGGACCGGGTCAAAGGGAATATCCCGCACTCCATGGACGGCAAGCAGATGCGCACCGATGGTAATGCCCCGGCGCTCGAGAATCTGTTTGCAGATTCCTCCCGCAAATACCAGAGGTGCGGTCAGCCTGCCGGAAAAATGCCCGCCGCCCCGCATGTCCGCCTTGCCGCCCCATTTAACCCATGCGGTGTAGTCCGCGTGGCCGGGACGGGGGGTATCCGACAGCGCGGCATAGTCCCCGGAGTGCTGATCCCGGTTTTCGATGACTGCACACAGCGGAGAGCCGCAGGTTACGTTGTCCTGAAGTCCCGAAAGAAAGGCGGGGATATCCGTCTCCTGCCGCGCGGTGGAAAGCGCGTTCTTTCCGGGGCGGCGGCGCGCCATGAAATGAGCCAGTTCATCCATGTTGACGGACTCGCCGGCGGGCAGACCGTCTGCCACCACGCCGATGGCCGCGCCGTGGGATTGCCCGAAAATGCTGACGCGCAGGTTGTTTCCAAATTCAGACGCCATGTACGTCACCTCCTAAAGCGAGATAGTCTTCAAAAAACGAGGGATAGGACTTGTTGATCGCCTCGGAACCCAAAATGGTGACGGGGCCGGCGCAGCGGGTGGCGGCAATCGCCGCGGCCATAACGATGCGGTGGTCGTTGGCTCCGTCCACCGTGCCACCGGAAAGATGAGGGACGCCGCGAATCATAAGACTGTCCGCTCCCTCTTCCGCATCGCCGCCCAAGGCGGTCAGCATGGCGGCGGTGGTTTTCAGCCGGTCGCTCTCCTTCAGCCGGAGCCGGGCTGCGTTGGTCAAATGGGTAGTACCCTGCCGCACAGCTGCCATCACAGACAGCGGCGGGACAAGGTCGGGGCAGCCGGATACGTCGATGGAGACGTCGCCGGGGCGGGACAAGGTGCGGGCGTATTCCGACACAGCCATGTCGCCCTGCGCGGAGCAGGCGTTCAGTCCGTCAATTTGGAGATCGCCGCCCAAAACGTTTGCAGCGTACCAAAAAGCGGCTTGAGACCAGTCAGCCTCCACCGTGGCGTTAAAGGGCCGATAGGCACCGGAACGCACCTGATAGAGGCCCTGTTCAGGGCGGCCCACCGCCGTGATTCCGGCGGCGCGAAGCGCCTCCAGCGTCATGGAAATATAGCCGGAGGACTCCAGCGTTGTGGTGCTTACCAGCGTACTGTTCCCCGCAAGCAAAGGCAGAGCAAACAAAAGCCCCGTGAAAAACTGGCTGGAAACGTTGCCGGGGAGCCGATATTCTCCGCTGGGCAAAGCACCCCGAACGGTCAGCACGCCCTCGTTCCATTCATGGTTAATGCCCCGATCATCAAACAGGTCGAAATAGGGCTGCTGAGGCCGCTCCATCAATCGGCCCTGTCCGGTGAAGACCCCGCCTCCCGCTGTCGCAAGGGCAATGGGAATCAAAAACCGCAGCGTGGAACCGGATTCCCCGCAGTCAAAGCGGGGCAGCGGACTATTTCGCTTCGGCAGCTTTCCGCCGATTCCCCGGATGCGGATCACGCCTGCCTCCGGCTGCTCCCATGTGCTGCCCAGAGCCGCCACGCACCGGAGCGTGGCGGCAATGTCTTGAGAAAGGGCCACATTGTACACGGTGCTCACGCCGTTTGCCAGCGCGGCGGCGATCAGCAGGCGGTGGGCCATGGATTTGCTGCTTGGCGGCGTTACCGTGCCGCCAAGGGGCTTGGGGTTGATGCGGATGTCCATCAGCGGTCCTCCCACCCAGCGGCGAAGATGGACTCCAGCTCCCCGACGGGGACGGTCTTCATCTCGCACGTTCCGATTTTTCGGGGAATCACCAGAGAAATTTCGCCGCCCCGGCGCTTTTTGTCCGCCAGCGCCGCCTGCGCCAGTTGCGCGGGGGAATACTCCGTTCCGGTGGGAAGTCCGTTGCGCCTGAGCACGCCGCAAATCCGCGCCGCACAGGGCGCTTCTGTCCAACCAAGCGCTTCTGCCGCCCGGGCAATGATTGCAAGACCCGCCGCCACGGCGTGCCCGTGGTGGATGGCGTAAGCACTGCACTTTTCGATGGCGTGACCGGCGGTATGCCCCAGATTCAGCGTCCGTCGAAGGCCGTTGTCCAACTCGTCCTGCTCCACCACGGAGCCTTTGAACGCAATGCACCGCGCCACAATCTCCCCGAGGTCGGCGGTGAAATCGTCCGTGTCAAACAGGGAGAAAAGTCCCTCGTCCGAAAGAACGCCGGTCTTGATGGCCTCAGCGGCTCCGTCCGCCCGCTCCAGCGGGGGAAGGGTTTTGAGACAGTTCGTGTCGCAGACCACGGCGGAGGGCTGCAAAAAAAGTCCCGCCAGGTTTTTCCCATGCTGAAGATCCACGGCGGTTTTGCCGCCCACGGAGGAATCCACCGCGGAGAGCAGCGTGGTGGGAAGCTGAACGTAGTTCACGCCCCGCAGATAGCAGCCCGCAGCAAAGCCTGCCATATCGCCGCACACACCGCCGCCCAGAGCCGCCACGCAGTCGCTGCGGGTGAGCTGCTCCTCCGCCAGAAACTCCAATACCTCAGAGAGGGTGGAGAGGTTTTTGTGCGCCTCCCCGGCGGAAAAAACGTGGGTACAGACGGAAAACCCCGTCGCCTGAAGACTCTGCGTCACTTGGGGCAGATAGAGCTTTGCAACGTTGCAGTCCGTCACCACGGCCACGCGGCAGGGGGGCAGTGCGGAGGCAATCAGCTCTCCGCATCGGCCCAGAAGCCCCGGGCCGATGGAGACGGTGTAGTCCGGGTGTGTTTTGATCGGTATGGTTCGGATGGTGTTTGCCATAACGGCCTCCCGTCGTTTAAAATGTTTTGGATTCCTCGCAATGGCGAGGGATATGGAGCTTGCGGAACGCATCCCCCGTCCTAGCTCCGGGGCAAACCAGCAAAGCGTTTGCACCGGAAGAGAGAGACGCCGCGAAATGAGGGAGCTATGGCCCATCGGGCCAAAGCGAGGGATATGGAGCTTGCGGAACGCATCCCCCGTCCTAGCTCCGGGGCAGACCAGCAAAGCGTTTGCACCGGAAGAGAGAGACACCGCGAAATGAGGGAGCTATGGCCCATCGGGCCAAAGCGAGGGATATGGAGCTTG